>JAYRVK010001180.1:0-5922 GCA_041918555.1 Sandaracinaceae bacterium | reverse complement strand
CCCGCCTCGCCGGCGAGGCCGAGATCCTGGTGGTCCGCGCGTCGAGCGCGCGCGCCCGCGCGTGACAATGAACATTGCGATATCGCAATGATGGCGCGCCCCGGCGCGCAGCGCGTACCATCGGCCGCGTGAGGTTCCTCTTGCCGCCGGACCGCGGATCGGTGCGAAGCGCCGCGCGCGCGGCGATCCTCACCGAGTGGCTGAGCGGCTGGCTCGACACGCCGGTCGTGACCGAGGTCGCCCCGACCTACCGCGACCTCGCGGTGGAGATCGAGGCCGGCCGCGCCGAGCTGGCGTGGGCGCCACCCGCGGTGTGCGCGCGCCTGCGGGGCGGGGCGCGCTCGCTCCTCACCGTCGTCCGCTACGGCGAGAGCGCGTGCGCGGCGGCCCTGGTGGTGCGGCGGGACGCCGAGCTGTGGAGCCCCGCGGATCTGCGCGGCCGACGCGCGGCGTGGGTCGATCCGCTCTCGACGAGCGGGCACCTCCTCGCGCTCGCGCACTTGTTCGAGCAGGGGCTCGACCCCGAGACCTTGTTCGCAGAGCAGCGCTTCGCCGGCTCGTACCGCGACGCGCTCGGCGAGGTCCTCGCGCGTCGCGCGGACGTGACGAGCTTCTTCGTGGTCGCCGAGGACGACGCGATGACCCTCGCGGAGATCCGCGAGCTCGTCGGCCCCGGCGCCGACGAGCTGTGCCTGCTCTCGCGAACCGAGCGCGCCCCGTTCGACGCGCTCGTCGTCGGCGAGACCGCGCCGCCCGCGCTCGAGGCGAAGATCCTCGCGCTCGACCAGAAGGTGTTCCCGCCGGCGATGCTCCTCGAGGTGTGCCGCGCGGACCGCTTCGTGGTCGCCGACCGCGACGGCTACGCCCGCTTCGAGCGCTTCTGCTCCACGCTCTTGGGTTGACTCACTCGGGGTCGCGGAAGCGCGGCTCGCGCTTGGCGAAGTTGGCCTGCACGGCCTCCAGCTGGTTCGGCGAGCCGAGCAGCCCGAGCTGGAGCTCGGTCTCGAGGAGGAACGCGTCCTTCAGCGAGAGCGCCGGCGCGCGCTCGAAGAGCGCCTTGCCCGCGCGGATCGCGTGGGGGCTCCTCTGCGCGATCGTGCGCGCGGTCTCGAGGGCGTCCGCCACGGGATCCACGCAGGCGCGCGTCGCGAGCCCGATCGCTACGGCCTCCTCGCCCGAGACCACGCGGCCCGTGAACGTCAGCTCCTTCGCGACGTCCGGGCGCACGAGCCCGAGGAGCGTGCGGCTCGCGCCCATGTCCGGGATGAGGCCCCAGCGGATCTCCATCACCGAGAGCTGCGCGTCCGGGCGCACGTAGCGGAGATCCGCGCCGAGCGCGATCTGCAGGCCGCCCCCGAACGCCTGCCCGTGGACGGCCGCGATCACCGGGACCGGCACCTCGCGCCAGATCCAGCCCACGCGCTGGGCGAGGTTCGCCGGCGAGGTCGCCGGCCGATCGAGGAGCTTCTTCCCGACGTCGGCGGCCGCCATGAACGCCATGAAGTCGAGACCCGCGCAAAACGCCTTGCCCCGGCCCGAGAGCACCACGGCGCGCACCGTGCGGTCCGCGGCGAGGGCCTCGCCCGCCTGGACGAGGCCCTCGAACATCGCGAGGTCCAGGCCGTTGCGCTTGTCCTCGCGGTTCAGCTCCACGTGCGCGACGCCGCCGTCGCGCGTGACGATCACCCGGGGTTCGCTCATGGCGCGGCAGGGTAGCCCGTGGACAGGCGCGCGGCGATGTGGCAATGGCCCGCCATGTCGAAGGCCCGCCTCTCCCTCACGCTCCTCGGCGCCGCGATCGGGCTCGCGGCCTGCGGCGCGACCACGTTCGTCACGATCCGGCACCCGCTGCACGTCGGGCAGGTCGATCCGAACAGCGTCCCGTTCGAGAACTCGCGCGAGGAGAGCCGGCGCCGGCTGCCCGCGGGCACCCTCGTCGACGAGGCGCAGCTCGTGACGCTCACCCCCGAGCAGATCTGCGTACGCGTCACCGTGTGGGGCTCGGACATCGAGCCGGAGCGCGCGGACTTCAACAACTACTCGATCGTGCTCGTCGCGGACAACGCGGGCGTCGAGAACGCGCCGCAGAACGTGGCGCTCGATCAGCCGCGCTACGGCCAGTACCACGGCATCCGCCGCGTCTACATGGGCGGCTACAGCGCGACCGCGACCTCCCACGTCTACCAGCTCACGCAGCAGCCCGCGACGATCTGCTTCGCGAACGGCGGGTTCGTGACGCCGGCGACCCAGCACCTGACGCTCGAGCTCCGCGGCGCGCAGCGCGGCACGAACATCAACTTCGAGTGGGACTTCTCCTCGGCGGTCGCCACGGCCCGATGACTCACGCCGTCTCCGCGCTGTTCGATCCGACCCGGTGGCGCCGCGTCGAGGACCTCGAGCTCACCGACGTCACGTACCACCGCGCGCTCGACGTCGCGTGCGTGCGCATCGCGATCGATCGGCCCGAGGTCCGCAACGCGTTCCGGCCACACACCGTCGACGAGCTCTACCGCGCGCTCGATCACGCGCGGCAGGACGGCTCCGTCGGCTGCGTGCTCCTCACCGGCAACGGTCCCTCGCCCAAGGATGGCGGCTGGGCGTTCTGCTCGGGCGGCGATCAGCGGATCCGCGGGGCGGACGGCTACAAGTACGAGGGCGAGGCGGGCGTCGATCCGGCGCGGCTCGGCCGGCTCCACATCCTCGAGGTCCAGCGCCTGATCCGGTTCATGCCCAAGGTCGTGATCGCGGTGGTCCCCGGCTGGGCGGTGGGGGGGGGGCACAGCCTCCACGTGGTGTGCGACCTGACGATCGCGAGCCGCGAGCACGCGGTGTTCAAGCAGACCGACGCGGACGTCGCGAGCTACGACGCGGGCTACGGCTCGGCGTACCTCGCGCGGATGGTCGGCCAGAAGCGGGCGCGCGAGATCTTCTTCGTCGGCCGCGACTACTCCGCCGAGGAGGCCGCCGCGATGGGGATGGTCAACGCGGTGGTCCCGCACGCGGAGCTCGAGGCCTTCGCGCTCGACTGGGCGAAGGAGATCGTGACCAAGAGCCCGACGGCGATCCGCATGCTGAAGTTCGCGATGAACATGATCGACGACGGGCTCGTCGGTCAGCAGATCTTCGCGGGCGAGGCGACGCGCCTCGGCTACGGGACCGACGAGGCCCGCGAGGGTCGCGACGCGTTCCTCGAGAAGCGCGAGAAGGACTTCTCGAAGTTCCCCTGGCACTTCTAGGGCAGCAGCCAGCGACGGGCGGGGTCGCCCCGGTCGACCTCCCACGCTCGGTAATCGCGGGTGCCCGCGAGCGAAGTCAGGACGTTGTGCGCGACGACCTCGAGGTCGTCGGGGCGCCAGAAGTCGAGCTCGTCCGCCGCGGCGAGCGCGGCCTGCGTCGCGCGCTCGATGACCACGCCGCTCATCGGCGGGATCACGCACCCGAGCGTCGACAAGACCCCTTGCAGTCGCGAGAGCACGCCCTTGCCGCCGACGGAGTGCGCGGTGACGAGCACCGCCGCGGGCTTGCCGAGCCAGAGCGCCGTGCCCTCGCTCGGGGTCGCCTCCTCGAGGAAGCGCTGGAGCAGGCTCGACCAGGAGTCCCAGTAGGTCCCCGTGCCCACGACGATCGCGTCGGCCGCGGCGAGCGCGGCCGCGTGCGCGGCGAAGCCGGGGGCGTCGGCGAGCGACACGGTCGCCACGGACGCCCGATCGGCGAGCACGTCCGCCATGCGCGCGAGGAGCGCGGCGGTGTTCCCGTCGCGCCCGCCGAGCGCGCCGTCGATCGCGAGGATGCAAGGCACGGCCATGGCGCGTGATGGCCTCGCGCGGGCCGCGTGTCGAGTAGACTCCGCGCATGGCGATCACCCGGCGCGAGCTCCTGAAGACCTCTCTCCCCGTCCTCGCGGGCGTCTCCATCGGCGGCCTGAGCATCGGCTGCGGCGGCGCCTCGATCCCGAGCACGACCGTCACCCACGGCCCGCTCGACTCGCTCGCGATGGGCGCGACGCGGCTCGAGGGCTACGACGTGTTCCTCGTGCGCACCGCAGAGGGCGTCGGCGCGATCAGCGGCCAGTGCACGCACGGGGGCTGCGGCGTCGAGCCGCGCGGAGAGGGCTTCCACTGCGGCTGCCACGGGAGCGAGTTCTCCGCCGACGGGACCGTCACGAGCGGCCCCGCCGAGCGCCCCCTCCCCTGGTTCGCGGTGCGCCTCGAGGGCGGCAACGTGGTCGTCGATCCGACGGAGACGGTCGCGCAGGGCACCTACACCCCGATCGAGTGAATGACGGCGCTCGACGACCGGGAGTGGCTCGCGCTCGGCGGCCTGATCCGCGCGGTGATGCACGCGGACGGCAAGGTCACGCTCAAGGAGCACCGCATGATCGCCAAGCTCGCCGCGGAGCTCGGCCCGCAGCTCTGGGACGCGCTCGCGCGCGCGGAGCACGAGCTCGGCGACGAGGCGTCCGTCCGCGCGGCGGCCGCCCGCGTGAAGCGCCCCGAGGCGCGCAAGGTGATCCGCCGCGCCCTCGTCGCGATGGCGGGCGCCGACGGCGTCTCGAGCGAGGAGCAGGCGCTCCTCGACTGGGTCGACGCGGAGTGGCGCAAGAAACCTTGACGGGCGTCACGCCGGCGCGAGGACGAGCTCGGTGATCTCCGCGGGGATCGCGAGGCGCATCGGCGGGCCCCAATACCCGGTGCCCGAGCTCACGTACAGCTTCGTGCCGCGGTGATCGTGGAGCCCCGCCACGTAGGGCTGCTGGAGGCGCACGAGGTAGTTGAACGGGAAGATCTGACCGCCGTGCGTGTGCCCCGAGAGCTGCAGCATCACGCCGTGCGCGGCCGCGTCGTCGATGTGCTTGGGCTGGTGGGCGAGGAGGAGCACGGGCACCTCGGGCTCCTTGTCGCGCAAGGCCTTCGCGAGATCGTGGCCGCTGCCGAACTGCCCCGAGGTCCAGTCGTGCACGCCCGCGATCGCGAGGCGCTCGCCCGCGTGCTCGAGGGTCACGCGCGCGTTCTCGAGCACCGTGATGCCGAGCGTGCGGAGGTGCGCGACCCACTCGTCCGCGCCCGAGTAGTACTCGTGGTTGCCCGTCACGAAGTAGACGCCGTGGCGCGCGCGCAGCCGCGCGAGGGGCGCGACGTGCTCCGCCAGCTCGGCGACCGAGCCGTCGACGAGGTCTCCGGTGATGGCGATCACGTCCGGGGCGAGCGCGTTGGTCCGCGAGACCAGCTCCTGGATGAACCCGTTGCCGATCGTCGGGCCGACGTGGATGTCGGTGAGCTGCACGACGCGCAGCCCCGCGAGCCCGCGCGGGAGCGCGCGGACCGGCACGCGGACGCGCTTGATCGCGACCTCGCGCAGCGCGCCGGCGATCGACACACCGCCGAGGCCGAGCGTCATCACGCCGATCACGCCCGCGATCGAGCGCGAGAGGAACTGGCGGCGCTCGGGCGAGGTGACCTCGCCGCTCCGCGCCACCAGCCAGTCTCCGATCCGCACGAGCTCCGCCGGCACGAGGAGCACGAGCAGGAAGAACGTGAAGCCCATCCACAGGAACGCGACCCACGCGAAGGGCTGCGCCACCCAGCGCGGCGCGAGCGCGGACACGAGGAACGACGCAGGCACGGAGGTCCCGAGCACCACGAGGATCCACCCGAGGACCGTCCCCCAGGGCGCCGGCCACTCGGGCCCGCGCACGAGCCGGTGGTGCAGGTAGAGATGCACGCCCAGCCCGATCAGGCAGAAGACGCCGAAGAACACCAGCATGCGGACCCAGGCCACGCACCTCGCGTTGTCGGGTGCCGGGGGCTCCGCGTCAACCTCACATCGTGGGCGGCGGCTCGGTCTCGAAGCGGTGCTTGGCCATCACCTCCACGGCCCAGCGCATGATGTCGGTCTCGGTGAGGATCCCGACGAGCTCTTCGT
>JAYRVK010001179.1:0-4120 GCA_041918555.1 Sandaracinaceae bacterium | reverse complement strand
GGCCGACGACGCCGAACGGGAGGATCTTGCCGAGGATGAGGATCCCCGCGGGTACGGGCGTGACGAGGATCTGCTCGAGGGTGCCGACCTCCTTCTCGCGCGAGAGGCCCATCGCGGTGACGATCGTGGTGATGAGCATCAGCAGCATCGCCATCACGCCGGGCACCATGTAGATGGAGGTCTCGAGCTGGGGGTTGAAGAGCACGCGCACGTCGACCGAGACGTCGGGGGCGCGGAGCGCGCGCCCCTGCGACGCGGCGAGGCGCGCCGCGCGGGCCCGCAACGAGGCCTGGCTCTCGCCCGCGAAGTAGCCGGCGACGGCGGCGCCCGCGACGTTCGCGCGCGTGGGGTTGCTGCCGTCGACGATCACCTGCACCCGCGCGGTCCGGCCCCGCGCCGCGTCGTCGCCGAACCCCGGTGGGACGACGAGGACCACTGCCGCGCGACCGGTCTCGAGGAGGCGCTCGGCGGAGGAGAGGTCGGTCGTGCGCACCACCTCTTCGAGCGTCCCGTCGGCGAGCAGGCGCGCGAGGTGATGCCGGCTCGCGGGGCTCTGGTCGTGATCGACGATCACCGTCGGCACGTGGTCCACGTCGAGATCTACGGCGAACCCGAACACGAAGAGCTGGATCGCCGGCGCGACGATGAGGAGCGCCATCATCCGCTTGTCGCGGATCGTCTGGCGGACCTCCTTCGCGGCGACCGCGCGGAGCATCGACAGCGCCCGCCTCACGCGACCGTCCTCCGGAAGCGCGCCGTCGACGCGGCCATCGCCACGAGCGCGAAGCCGAGGAGCGCGAGCGCCTGCGGCCACAATACCTCGAGCCCGTTGCCGCGCAGGAGCACGCCGCGCAGGCCCTCCACGAAGTAGCGCGCGGGGATCACGATCGTCACGTACTGGAGCGGGAGCGGCATGTTCTCGATGGGGAAGACGAAGCCGCTCAGGAGCATCGACGGGAGCATCGAGCTGAGCGCGGCGGCCTGCGTCGCGACCATCTGGTTGCGCGTGATCACGCTGATGAAGAGCCCCTGCCCGAGCATCCCCGCGAGGAAGAGGAGCGACAGCACCGCGAGCGCGATCGGCGAGCCGCGGAACGGGACTTCGAACACCCACATGCCGACGGCGATCACGAGGAGCACCGCGAGCGCGCCGATCACGAGGTACGGCAGGAGCTTGCCGATCACGATCTCCAGGCGGCCGACCGGCGTCGCGAAGAGCTGGGCCATCGAGCCGCGCTCCCACTCGCGCGCGACGGTCAGCGCGGTGAGGAGCACCGCGACGATCGCGAGCACGTACGCGATGATCCCCGGCACGAGGAACACCGCGCTGCGGCCCTCGGGGTTGAAGCGCGTCCACGTGCGCGCCTCGAGCGGGGCGCCCGCGCCGGGGCTCGGGGTGCGGAGCGCGGCCGAGAGCCCGAGCACGCGCCCCACCAGCTCGGCCTTGGCGCGCGTCTGCGTGGCGCCGCTGTTCTCGGAGCCGTCGACGAGCACCTGCACGCCCGCGCGCTCGCCGCGGCGGAGGTGCCGCTCGAAGCCGCGCTCGAACACGACGACCGCCATCACCTCGCCCGACACGAGGAGCCCCTCGGCCTCGTCGGCCTCGACGAGCCCTGCGTCGACGAACTCGCTCCCCGCGGTGAAGCGGCGGCGCACCTCGCGGCTCGACTCGCTCTCGTCGAGGTCGACGAACGCGAGGGGGAGCCGGTCGAGGTCGAAGCTCACGCCGTAGCCGAAGAGGAGGAGCATCACGACCGGCATCCCGAGCGCGAGGTAGAGCGAGCGCGGGTCGCGCAGGATGTGCCGCACCTCCTTCGCGGAGAGCGCCCAGATCCGCCGGAGCGTCCGCATCACGCCGCCTCCTCGGCCGGCTTGCCGGCGCCGACCACCGCGAGGAACACGTCCTCGAGCGAGGCCTCGACCGCCTCGACGCGATCGACGCGGCCCTCGCGCGCGAACACGGCGCGCAGGGCCGCCTCGCTCGCCGAGCCGTCCTCGAAGCGCACGTGGACGCGGGCGCCGAACGGATCGGCGGCGATCACGCCGGGCAGCGCCGCCGCCGCCGCGAGCCCGAGGTGGAGGTCGCGCCCGCTCACCGCGAGGGTGGTGCCCGGCACGTAGCGCTCCTTGAGCGCGCGCGGCGTGTCGAGCGCGACGAGCGCGCCGTCCACCATGAGCCCGATCCGCGCGCAGTACTCCGCCTCGTCCATGTAGTGCGTGGTCACGAACACCGTGGTGCCCGCGTGCGAGAGCTCGCGGATGAGGCGCCAGAAGTCGCGGCGCGAGGCGGGGTCGACGCCCGCGGTCGGCTCGTCGAGGAACACGATCTCCGGCGAGTGCAGGAGCGAGCACGCGAGCGCGAGGCGCTGCCGGATCCCGCCGGGCAGCGAGCCGGTGAGCGCGCTCCGGTGCGGCGCGAGGCCGGTGCGCTCGATCGCGCGCTCGATGGCGTGGCGCAGCGCCTTGCCGGAGAGGCCGTAGATCCCGCCGAAGAATTCGAGGTTGTGCTCGGCGACGAGGTCCCGATAGAGGCTGAATTTCTGGGACATGTAGCCGATGGAGGCCTTCACCTTCATCGGCGCGCGCGCGACGTCGTGGCCCGCGACGGTGGCGGCGCCGCCGCTCGGGGTCATGAGGCCGGTGAGCATCCGGATGGTCGTCGACTTCCCCGCCCCGTTCGCGCCGAGGTAGCCGAAGATCTCGCCGCGCTCGACGTGGAACGACACGTCGTTCACCGCGACGAACGCGCCGAACTCCTTGCGGAGGGAGCGCGACTCGATGACGGAATCGCGGGGGCTCACGCGGCCACCCGCGCGAGGAAGAGGTCCTCGAAGTCCGGCGGCACGCGCCGGAGCGCGGCGCCGAGCGGCCGGAGCGCGCCCGCGAGCGCGTCGGTCTGGCCCGGGCGCACGACCACGCGCAGGCGCTCGCCCGCGGGCGAGGCGGCCACGACGCTCGGGTGACCCTGCAAGATCTCGTGCAGTGCTCCACGATCGCCGCCGAGCACCTCGACGACCTCGTGCTCGAGCGCGTCGGTGAGCGCGCCGGGGGCGCCCTCCGCCACGAGGACGCCCTCGTGCATCAGCCCGACGCGGTGGCAGCGCGAGGCCTCGTCCATGTACGGCGTGCTCAGGAGCACCGCCATCCCGCGCGCGACGAACTCGTAGATGAGCGCCCAGAGCTCGCGGCGGCTCACCGGGTCGACGCCGTTGGTGGGCTCGTCGAGGAGGAGCACCTCGGGCTGGTGCAGGAGCGCGCAGCTCAGCGCGAGCTTCTTGTACATGCCGCCGCTCAGGGCGTCGGCGCGCCGGTCCTCGAAGCGCGCGAGGCGCGTGATCTCGAGGAGGCGCGCGCGGCGCTCGGAGAAGACCTTCTTCGGGAGCCCGAAGAGCTGGCCGAAGAACCAGAGGTTCTCCGCGATCGTGAGGTCGCCGTAGAGGCTGTACTCCTGCGGCATGAGCCCGAGGCGCTCGCGCGCGGTGGAGCGGCGCGCCATCGGGTCCTCGCCGAGGATCCGCACGGTGCCGGAGCTCGGGTGCATCAGCCCCGCGAGGCAGCCGATGGTGCTGGTCTTGCCCGCGCCGTCGGGGCCGACGAGGCCGTAGAGCTCGCCCGGCTCGACCGCGAGGCTCACCCCGCGCACCGCCTGCACCGCGCCGTAGTCGCGGCGCAGGTCCTCGACGACGATCGCGCTCACGAGGCCTCCGGCAGCGTGACGGTCACCGGCATCCCGGCCCGCAACATCCCTTGCGCGTTCGGGATCCGCACCTCGACGGGGTACACGAGGCGATCGCGGTCGGTCCGGGTCTGGATGTTGCGCGGTGTGAACTCGGCCTCGAGGCCGACGCGGCGGATGGTGCCCTCGAAGGTGCGGCCCGGGTACGCGTCCGCCTCGACGTCCGCGCGCGCCCCGACGCTCGCCTCGTCGAAGTCGCCGTTCGGGAGGTAGAAGGTCGCGCGCACGAACGCGGGGTCCACGATCCGCGCGACCACCGAGCCGGGCATCACGAGCTCGCCCGGCTCGTAGTACACGCGCTCCACGACGCCCCCGCGGGCCGCGACGATCCGGCACTCGTCGACGCCGATCCGGGCCGCGCGCACGAGCGCCTCGACGGCCGCG
>JAYRVK010001178.1:0-8879 GCA_041918555.1 Sandaracinaceae bacterium | reverse complement strand
CGCTGCTCCTCGGGAGCGCCGGGCCGTACCCGTACCGGATCCTCGCGCGCTACAACCAGGCCTACGCGCTCTCGCGTCTCGGCCGCGGCGAGGACGCGCTCGCGCTCCTCGACGACGTGCTCCGCGAGCAAGCCGACATGACGATGGCGCGCGAGCTGCGCGACGTGCTCCTCGCAGGGAGCCGGCTCCACCCGGAGGTCGGACGGGCGATGGGCGGCCCTCCGTTGTGACGGCTCACGGCGAAGAGGGTTCGCACTCGGGCATCACCTCTTCGCACGGTGCCCACCCGGACGGCGCGAGCGATCCCGAGGGGAACGCCAGGCACTCACCGATCGACGGATCGACGACGAACCTCACGTCGAGTGTGCCGCCGGCGGGCTGATCCACGCAGTAGACGAACACTTGCTCGCCGCGCGCCATCGGATCCCAGCAGCGACCCTCGCCCACCGGCCGCGAGACGACCGTGGCGAGCACCGCGAAGCAGCTCGCGTCAGCCGCGCAGCTCGGACCGTCCAACGGCTCGCAGTACGGGAGCGACCCATCGGCGGCCGCATCTGCCGGCGAGCTCGAGTCCGCGCAGCCTCGCGCGTCGCACGGTGTCGGGCCGGCACATCCCGACGCACCGAGCAGGCTGGCAAGTAGGAGCTGCGACCGAGCGAACACGTGGCGAGCCCCCAGTCAGGCACGAGGCCGAGCGGCGGTCAACGACGCCAGCGGCGGTGGTGGCACGGCGGCTCGCCGCGCCAGTCCACCTCGACGCGGAAGCCGCCGTGCGGGGCGACGGGCTTGTCGAGCTCGATCGGCGAGACGAGCGTCTCGTCGCCGTCGAGCTCGCTCCAGGCGAGCGCGCCCGCGCCCCCGAGGAGGCCCGAGAGCGCGAGCCACGCCGCCGCCGCGACCGCGTCGAAGCGGAACGCGCCGACGAGGGCCGGCGAGACGACGGCGACGCCCGCGGCCGCGACCAGAGCCGCCCAGCCGGGGACCTCGCCGACGCCGTAGGCCGTGAACAGGAGGGCCGCGCCGCCGAGGGTGGCGAAGACGCCCCAGGTCTTGCGGAAGCTCGAGCCGGCGAGCCCCACGACGAGCGGGACGACGGCGAGCAAGAGGAGCGGCGAGCCCTCGCGGATCGCGAGGAGGACACCGGTGACGAGCGCGGCGAGCGCGCCGGCGACGGCGGCCCACCTCGTGGAGGTGACACCAGACATGTGGAGCCCACACCCGAGCCGGGCGCGGCATTCTCGCGAAGTACGAGGACCGCAAGATAACTTGCGGTCCTACATGATCAGGCGCCCTGCGCGCGCGACCACAGCTCGCGGAGCGTCGGCCCGCCCTCGGCGGTGTTCTTGCCGATGCTGCGCTCCATGTCGCGCGCAGCCTTGCCGAGGAGCTTGCGCCGGTCGCGCGGCGTGACCTCGTCCGCGGCGAGGCGCGCCTCGGGCAGCGACCAGTCGACGCCGGTCGCCTTCACGAACGCGGCCGCGCCGTCGGGGCCCGCGCGCCGGAGCCCGCGCAACAGGATCTCCACGACGAGCTCCTCGGCCCACGCCGCCGCGCGCTCCATGTCGGCGTACGCCTCGTCGGGCGTGCGATCGACCTTCAGCGCGAGGTGCAGATCGCTCAGCGTCGTCGCGGGGCCGGGCAGCCCGACGAACGGGATCGTCGGGTCCGCCGGCGCGAGCGCGAGCCACGCCTGCACCGTCCTCTGCGCGCGCTCGTTCAGCGCGGCGTAGCGGTGGAGCATGCGGTGGAAGCGCTCGTGCTCGGCGACGGGGAGCTCGTAGGCCCTCGAGAAGAAGTACGGGCACATGAAGGCCCAGTAGTAGAAGAAGTCCCAGTGGAGCTTCGCGCTCATCACCTCGGCGCTGCCGAAGGTGCACGAGCCGAGCGCGAGCGTGCGGAACAGGAGCTTGGCCCAGTCGCGGAAGAACGCGTCGAGCGCGGAGACCCGCGCGGGATCGAGCGTGCCGGCGAGCTCGTCCGCGATCAGCTCCGTGGTGAGGCTGTTCGAGAGCGCGATCATGTCGGAGCCCGGCGAGTAGAGCGGGTCGACGAAGAGCCCCGCCTCGCCGACGCAGGCCCAGCGGTCGGCCGAGAACACCTGCGACGCGTCGTGGCGGTAGTCCTTCATCGCGATGAAGTCCGCGAAGGGCACGCCCTCGAGCCGCGCCGCGACGGCGGGCTCGTGCTTGCGGAGCCACGCGCGCGCGGTCTCCTCGGTCGAGAACGTGCGGTAGTCGTGGTCCGCGGCCTCCGCGACGATGCCGACGCTCGTGTAGTGGCTCCCGAGCGGGATGAGCCACACCCAGTAGCCGCGCGCGCAGAGGTGCACGGTCGAGAGCCAGCGGTTGCCGTCGAGATCCCGGTCGTGCCACTCGCGCTCCTCTCGCGGCACGAGCTCGTTCACGTCGATCTTCCCGGCCACGCGGAACCACGCCGAGCTCGCCTGCGCGGGCACGTCGCGGTGGAGGCCGAGCTTCTTCGCGATCAGGCGGCGCCGGCCCGTCGCGTCGACGACCCAGCGGCCCTCGAGCACGCGCGGCGCGTCGTCGCTGCGCGGCTGCACGATCTCCACGCGGTGCGGGCTGCCGAGCGTGACGTCGCGCACACCCCAGCCCTCGAGGAGCTCGATCCCGGCGGCCTCGACGCGCGCGCGCAGCTCGTTCTCGAACACGCCGCGATCGATCTGGTAGGCCGCGACGGTCGGGAACTCGCGCGGCCCCATCTCCGTGCGCTCGACCACCGGCGCCGCGGGGTGCCCGGAGAAGAACCGCAGGCCGTTCTTCATCAGGTGTGCGGTCGAGAGGTGATCGTGGAGCTCGAGGAGCCGGCCGTAGTAGCGCGCGCCGATCTCGACCGAGCTCTCGCCGACCTTGTGGCAGGCGACGGGGAGCGGGCGCCGCGCGCGCTCGACGATCACGATGGAGGCGTCGGGGAGGCGCCGGCGCAAGGACAGGCCGAGGGTCAGGCCGGCGAGGCCGCCCCCGCAGATGACCACGTCGTAGGGCATGTGAGGGTGCGAATCCTAGCGCGTGGCGTGCGCCGAGCACGGGGAGTAGGGTTCGCGCCGTGAATCCGGTAGACGTGGCCATCCTGGGCGGGGGCTTGGCCGGCAATCTCCTGGCCCGCCAGATCCGTCGCGCGCATCCCGAGCTCCACGTGGTGGTGCTCGAGTCGACTCGGAAGACCGACTGGAAGGTCGGCGAGTCGACCGTCGAGATCGCGAGCGACTACCTCGTGCGCCGCCAGGGCCTCTCGGCGTACCTCTACCAGCGACAGCTCCCGAAGAACGGGCTGCGGTTCTTCTTCGACACGCCGTCGCGCGACACCGAGCTCACCGCGATGAGCGAGCTCGGGTCCGATCACCTGCCGCTCTTCCCGACGTTCCAGCTCGACCGCGCGCGCTTCGAGGCGGACCTGCGCGAGATGACGGTCGAGGCGGGCGCGGAGCTCCACGAGGGCTGCACCGTGCGCGCGGTCGAGATCGGCGCGCCCCACCGCGTCACCGTGCGCGACGACGGCGGCGGCGAGCGCAGCATCGCGGCGAGGTGGGTCGTCGACGCGAGCGGCCGCGCGCGCGTGGTCGCGCGCACGCTCGACCTCGGCACCGCGGTCGACCACGGGATCGCCTCGGTGTGGGGTCGCTTCTCGAACGTCGAGGACATGGACGCGATCGTCGCGCCGGAGTGGCGCGCGCGCGTTCGCCAGACCGCGCGGTTCCTGAGCACCAACCACTTCTGCTACCCGGGCTACTGGATCTGGTTCATCCCGCTCGGCGAGGGCGTGATCTCGGTCGGCGTCGTCGGCGAGAAGGAGATCTTCCCGCGCGGCGCGCGCACCCCCGAGGGGTTCCTCGCGTTCCTGAACGAGCACGGCGCGCCCCGGCGGCTCCTCGCGAACGCAGAGCTCCTCGACGTGCACGGCTTCACGCAGCTCGGCTACGGCACGAAGCGCTTCTTCGACGGCGAGCGCCGGGTCGCGGCGGTCGGCGACGCCGCCGCGTTCGTCGATCCGTTCTACAGCCCGGGCTCCGACTTCATCTCGGTCCAGAACGACCTCGTGAGCGCGCTGATCGATCGCGACGTTCGCGGCGAGGCGATCGGAGAGGTCGCGGACGACTTCGATCGCTTCATGCAGATGCGGTTCGAGGCGACGGTGCTCCTCTACCAGCACCAGTACAAGACGCTCGGCAGCTTCGACATCATGAGCGCCAAGTGGAACTTCGACCTGGCGACCTACTACAACCTCTGGCTCGACGACTTCATGGGCGACAAGCACCTCGAGCCCAAGCACGTGCGGGCGCAGGTGCGGCGCAAGAAGTTCATCATCGAGGCGCAGACGGCGATCCGTGATCGCTTCCGCGCGATGGCGGAGCGCACGCTCGCGGACGGCCGCTACTACCGGCACAACCTCGGGATGTACAACCCGGGCACGAACATGGACTGGTTCTGGCGCGAGATCGGCACCGGGCGCACGCGGCGCCGGCAGAACGAGATCACGGCGGAGATCTTCGAGCGGATCGAGGCACAGACCGCCTGGGCGTTCGAGCCGGGCGCGTCCAAGAAGGCCGGGAGGGGCGCGTGATCGAGGTCGACGTCGCGATCCTCGGCGGCGGGCTCGCCGGGAACTTCCTCGCGCGGCTGCTCCGCCGCGAGGTCCCGAGTGCGTCCGTGATGATGATCGAGCAGAGCACCGAGAAGCGCTGGAAGGTGGGCGAGTCCACCGTCGAGATCGCCGCGCACTTCCTCGTCGATCGGCTCGGCCTCGCCTACTACCTCTACGACCAGCAGCTGCCGAAGAACGGCCTGCGGTTCTTCTTCGACACGGATCGCCGGGACGCCGAGCTCACGAGCATGTCGGAGGTCGGGACGGACCGGCCGCCGCCGACCCCGAGCTTCCAGCTCGACCGGGCGCGGCTCGAGCAAGACCTCTTGCGCATGAACACCGAGGCCGGCGTGGACGTCAGGATCGGCGCCCCGGCGAAGAGCCTGGATCTCGACGCGCGCACGTTCGAGGTCGACGGGCAGCAGGTCAAGGCGCGCTGGATCGTCGACGGCACCGGCCGCGCGAGCACCATCGCGCGCATGAAGGACCTGCGCCTGCCCATGGAGCACCGCCACCCGATCGCGTCGGTGTGGGGCCGCTACACGGGCGTGAAGGACATGGACGACATCCGCGACCGCGCGTGGCGCCAGCGCTCGCGCTGGGTCGCGCGCTCGCTGAGCACGAACCACTTCATGTACCCCGGGTACTGGATCTGGTTCATCCCGCTCGGGCGCGGCGTGACGAGCCTCGGCGTGGTCGGCGAGAAGCACGTGTTCAAGCGCGGGATGCGCACCCACGAGGGCTTCCTCTCGTTCCTGCGCGAGCACCGCGCGTCGGAGTCGCTGATCGAGAACGTCGAGGGCCTCGACATCGACGGCTTCACGCAGCTCGCGTACGCGACCAAGCGCTTCTTCCACGGCGGCGAGCGCTGGGCGCTCCTCGGCGACGCCGGCGCGTTCCACGATCCGTTCTACAGCCCGGGCTCGGACTTCATCTCGCTCGAGTGCGACTTCGTGGCCGACCTCGTCGCGCGCGATCTCGCCGGAGAGGACGTCGAGGAGCGCGCGCGGACCTACGACGCGTTCATGCAGTTCCGCTACGAGGCGACGCTCCTCCTCTACGAGGGTCTGTACCCGTGCTTCGGCAGCTTCGATCTCATGCGGGTGAAGCTGAACTTCGATCTCGGCTGCTACTACAACCTCTGGCTCGATCCGATCGTGAAGCGGGACCACCTCGACGAGAAGTTCCTGCTCAAGGAGCTCTCGCGCGGGCCCGAGACGATCGCCGCGCTGAAGCACTTCTCGAAGCTCTTCCAGCGCACGCGCGAGCACCTGGTGAACAACGGCGCGTACTACGAGCGCAACCTCGGCGAGTACAACGTCGGCGTCGACTGCCTGCGGCCGTGGCTCGACGAGGTCGGCAAGCCGCGCAAGCGCCGCGAGATCAAGGCGCGCACCGAGGAGATCTTCAACTACGCGCGCCGCGGAGCGCTCCAGCTCATGGGGCAGGACGACGGCAAGACGCTCCGGCTCGATCAGCTCGTGAGCGGCTGATGCGGGAGTGGAGCTGTTGCTGTCTGCTCCTCGTCGCGTGCGACGGAGGCGGCGGGACGGACGCCGGGCCCGCGCCGACGGACGCGGGCGAAGAGGTGCCGCCGATCTGCGCCGACGCCACGGCGGTCTTCGCGTTCCCGTCGCCCGCCTGGATCGGGGCGGACGGGCTCGTGGTGCCGGAGAACGATCGCGCCGGAGACGCGGTACGCGCGCTCGACTGGGCCGCCGAGGTGGCGACGCTCGACGCGTGGCCGCTCCGGCCGACGTGGATCGTCCCGCTCGATCGCGACGCGGGCGCGATCGACGCGAGCCGCGCGCGCGTCGCCGTCGACGACGGCTCGGGGACCTTCGAAGCGCTCGACGTGCCGGTGATCGTGGAGAACCCCTCGCCGCGCACGCTCGCGGTGACGCCGCGCGATCCGCTCCCGCCCGGCACCGTGGAGGCGATCCTCGCGCTCGCGCCGGGCGTCGCGGGTGAGGCGCGCGGGCTCGCGGTCTGCGACGGCGGCGCGCCCCACTCGGAACAGGTCGCGGCGGCGGCGACGATCGGCGGGGAGGTCGACGTCGCGCTGCGCCTCGCGATCGCGAACGGCGCCGCGCCGCTCGTCGCGCTCTCGGAGCGGCTCGCGGCGGCGCCCGTGCTCGTCGTCGAGAGCGCCGCGAGCGCGAGCGTCGCGGACCTCGGCGACGCGGCGCCGAGCGCGGAGGACGCGCCGCGCTTCGCGCCGAGCTACCTCGCCGGCGTGCTCGCGCTCCCGGAGTACCGGCGTGACGGCGCCGCGATCGAGCTCGGCGCGGACGGCGTCCCCGTCGCCAGCGGGACCACGCGACCCCGCTTCGTCGTCGTGCTCCCGGCGACGGGCAGCGCGCCCTACCCCGTCGTCCTCTACCAGCACGGCGGCGGCCAGAGCCCGCTCGACGTGTTCCGGATCGGCGGCGATCTCGCGGCGGAGGGCTTCGCGTTCGTGGCGATCGACCTGCCGGAGCACGGCAACCGCGCGGGGGCCGGCGGCGGCGACGATCTCGACTTCCTCGACTTCGACAGCCCCCTCGCCACGCGCGAGAACTTCCGCCAGGCGGCGAGCGATCACCTCGCGGTGCTGACCGGGCTCGCGGCGATCGAGGCGTCGATCGAGGCGACCCTCGGGGTGAGCGACGCGCTCGACGAGACGCGGCGCTTCTACCTGGGCATGTCGCTCGGCGCGGTGAGCGGGAGCCTCACGACCGCGTCGGCGCGCGGGCTCGTCGCGTCGGCGCTCTTCGTCGGCGGCGCGGGCTACCCCGAGCTGATGGGCCACGGCCTCTTCGCGGTCGCGGCGTCGCGGATCCTGCGCGGGGTCGAGCCGCAGCCGAGCACCATGCTCGCGGTGGTCGAGGCGATCGGCGACGGCGCGGACCCGCTCGCGTACGGGGTCGCGGCCGAGGATCGCGGCGCGCCGCCGATGTCGATCTTGTTCCTCCAGGCGGTCGACGACCCGCTGATCTCGCACCGCGCGAGCGAGCAGCTCGCGCGCGCGTTCGGCGCGGTGCTCGCGCGGCCGATCGATCACGAGGCGCCCGGGATGACCGAGGTGGATCTGCCGGTGCGCGACACGTTCGCGTGGCCGGGCGGGACGGAGCGCGCGACGCGCGTGCTGGTGCAGAGCCCGATGACGGAGATCCCGGCGAGCCAGCGCCACGGCGCGCTGATCGGAACCGACTACATGCGCGCGCTGGTCGCGCGTTGCTTCACGAGCGCGCGCGACGAGGGGAGCTGCGAGGTCGTCGACACGGGCTTCGCTGCGCGCTGACCCGCAGCCGTCCTCGATCGCATGAGCCCGGGGGGAGGACGCTCGCGCTCGCGCTCGCGATCTTCGCGTGGGCGACGGCGGGTATCGCGGCCGCGCAGTGCATGCCGGGCCGCGTCGTGGGCGAAGCGACCGAAGGCCACTGCTGCTGGCCCGGCCAGCGCTGGGACGCGGCGCTGAACCGCTGCGACGGCGTGCCTGCGTGCCCCGCGGGCTACGGCGGCGCCGGCGCGGAGTGCGAGCGACCGCCGCCGCCGGCGCAGATCCTCGCGCCTCCCGAGCCCCCGCCGCCGCCGCCGGCCCCAGCGCCGTCCATCGAGTGGGCGCGCTCGGCCGAGATCCCCATGCGCGAGGTGCAGCAGCCGCTGCCCGGGCTGTGGATCACGGGGACCGTGCTCGCGGCGCTGGCGCACGCGTATTGCGTGGTCATGGGGAGCATCTTCCTCACTTCGTCGTCCGACGAGGCGAGGCACTCGTGGACGATGTACATCCCGGTGGTCGGGGGCTTCGTCTGGGCCGCCGTGCACGACGAGGGTGCGTACTGGGGCAGCGTGCTCGGTGAGATGGTGGGGATCCCCGGCGCGGGCGTGCAAGTGCTCGGGCTCGGGCTCCTCGCCATCGGCCTCCTGGCGCGCCGCACCGTGCGCGTCCCTGACTACCGGCCGCGGGCCACCGCGGGCCCGGGAGACCTCGGCCTGGGGCCGGCATGGGACTTCTGAGGTCCTCCCGGACCGATCGTAGGATGCACGCTTCGTTGTCGGCTCCTCGCGCGCGCGCGTGGGGTGGTGCGGCCGGCGCCGGCATCGATCGAGTCGGGAGACGAGGAGACCGAGAGGCGAGGAGCGAGCGCGCGCAGCGCGCGCGCGGAACATGGGCGCAGGTTCGGTGCGGTGCGGTGCGGTGCGGTGCGGTGCGGTGCGGTGCGGTGCGGTGTGCGGGCGCGGGCGCGGTGCGCGGGCGCGGCGGGATGGTCGACTCGGTCGGGGGGGGGGGGGGG
>JAYRVK010001177.1:0-5129 GCA_041918555.1 Sandaracinaceae bacterium | reverse complement strand
CCGAGTCTTCGTCCGAGTCCTCGTCCGCGTCTTCGTCCTCGTCCTCGTCCTCGTCCTCCTCCTCGTCCTCGTCCTCGTCCTCGTCCTCGTCCTCGTCCTCGTCCTCGTCCTCGTCCTCGTCCTCGTCTTCGTCTTCGTCTCACGCACGCGGGCAGGGGCACGGGCAGGGGCACGTTGGAATCGCTCGCTCGACGCTCCTCTGCTATACCTGCGGTGCCGAGGAGGCGTGGACCCGGATGGACCAGGCCGCGACCCCCGACGCGACGAAGTCCCGATGAGCCACTCCCGTGACGGGGCCGCTGCGCCCCGGGCCCGTGTGACGGTTCCCAAGCTCCAGGAGATGAAGGAGCGCGGCGAGCGCATCACCATGCTCACCGCCTACGACGCGACCTTCGCGCGCATGTTCGATCAGGCGGGCATCGACGTGCTGCTCGTCGGCGACTCGCTCGGCATGGTCGTGCAGGGCCAGGGCTCGACCCTGCCGGTCACCGTGGACGAGGTGATCTACCACTGCCGCGCCGTCGCGCGCGGCTGCACCTCTCCGCTCATCGTGGGCGACATGCCGTTCATGAGCTACCAGGTCGACTCGCGCGACGCGCTCGTGAACGCGGGCCGCTTCCTCGCGGAGGGCGGCGCCCACGCGGTGAAGCTCGAGGGCGGACGCACGGTGGCGCCGACCATCGAGCGCATCGTCGAGGCCGGCATCCCCGTCATGGCCCACGTCGGGCTCACCCCGCAGAGCGTCCACGCGATGGGCGGCTTCCGCGTCCAAGGCAAGACCGACGAGCAGGCGCAGCGGATCCTCGACGACGCGCTCTACGTGCAAGAGGCCGGCGCGTTCGCGGTCGTCCTCGAGGGGATCCCCGCGCCGCTCGCGCGCGAGATCACCGAGACGCTCGCGATCCCGACGATCGGGATCGGCGCGGGCGTCGACTGCGATGGCCAGGTGCTCGTCTGCTACGACCTCCTCGGCCTCACCCCCGATCTCAAGCCGAAGTTCGTGAAGCGCTACGCGGAGATGTTCGACGAGGGCGTGGTCGCGGCCCGCCGTTACGCCGACGAGGTCAAGACCGGCGCGTTCCCGGACGCCGCCCACTCGTTCGGCGCGGCGAAGCCGAAGAGCGCGCCGCCGGCCGCGATGGCCTCGGGCGACACCGGCAACGTCGTCCCGCTGCGCCCGGTGTACGGGCCCATCGAGTGATCGCGGACTCGGCGTGACCCGCGTCGTCCACGAGCCCCACGAGCTCCGCGCGGCGTGCGACGCCGCCCGCGCGGCGGGGCTGCGCGTGGGCCTCGTGCCGACCATGGGCGCGCTCCACGCGGGCCACCTCAGCCTCGTCGAGGGGGCGCGCGCGCGTGGAGCACAGCACGTCGCGTTGACGATCTTCGTCAACCCGATGCAGTTCGCGCCGACCGACGACCTCGACCGCTACCCCCGCACGCTCGACGCGGATCTCGCGCGCTGCCGCGAGCTCGGCGTCGACGTCGTCTTCGCGCCGGCCGACGGCGCGATGTACCCGAAGGGCTTCTCCACGCACGTGGAGGTGGCGGGGGTGACGGGCCCGCTCGAGGGCCTCCACCGCCCCGGCCACTTCCGCGGGGTCACCACCGTCGTCGCCAAGCTGCTGCTGCTCGCCGGCCCCTGCGTCGCGGTGTTCGGCCGCAAGGACTACCAGCAGTGGCGCACGCTCGCGACGATGGTCCGAGACCTCGACATGCCCGTCGAGGTCGTCGGCGCGCCGATCGTCCGCGAGCCGGACGGCCTCGCGCGGAGCTCGCGCAACGTCTACCTCGCGCCCGCGGATCGCGCGCGCGCCCTCGGGCTCGTCGAGGGATTGCGCGCGGCGTGGGACGCGTTCGCGGCGGGCGAGCGGGATCGGGACCGGCTCCTCTCGCTGGCGCGCACCGAGGTGGAGGCGCGGTTCGACCGCGTCGACTACGTGGCGCTCGCCGACCCGGACGATCTGTCGGCGCTGCCGGCGACGGTGCCCTCCCGCGCGGTGCTCGCCGGGGCGGCCCACCTCGGGACCACTCGATTGATCGACAACGTGGTGCTCGGCGAGGATCCGCGGCCCGGATGATGATATGGTGCCGGCCCTCCGGACCGGGCGATGCACATCCGCGGGATCACCAAGAGCGACTTCGACTACGTCGTGTCCGTCCTGGACCGCTGGTGGGGCGGGCCCTCGAGCGAGCGCGCGCACCCCGTCTTCTTCTACGAGCTCGGCGAGCACGCGCTGATCGCGGAGGAGGACGGCGAGGTCGTCGGGTTCCTCCTCGGCTTCGTCACCGAGCAGTCGCCGCGCGTGGCGTACATCCACCTGGTCGGTATCCACCCCGATCAGCGCCGACTCGGGGTCGGAAAGGACCTCTACACGCGCTTCACGGAGCGCGCGCGCGCCGCGGGCGCCGCCTCGATGAAGGCGATCACCACGGTCGGGAACGAGGGCTCGGTGCGCTTCCACGAGGCCCTCGGCTTCGCGGCGCGCGAGGAGCCGGACTACGCGGGCCGCGGTCGATCGCGCGTGGTATTCATGAAGGACCTTTGACGATGACCTACTCGGGGGCCGGCAAGGCCAAGGATGCACGCGAGAGCCTCGGGCGGGCGCTTGCTGCGCTTCAAGAGGATCCGAACATCCCGTCCGACGTCCTCGCGGTCGCGCAGAACATCGCGAAGGCGGTGGGCGCGCTGTTCGAGGCCGAGCGCGCGACGAGCGAGCCCGACGGCAAGGCGGGCGTGCGGAGCGCGCTCGGTTCGCTGAGTCAGACCCTCGCGCTCCTACAGGACGTGCGAGGCGGGCACCGGGGCGTGCAGACCGCGACCGAGACCATCGCCAAGGCGATGAGCGTGCTCTTCCCGCTCACCACGGTCCCGTCGCGCCCCCAGAGCTCGCCCCCCCCCGCGAGCCTGCCCCCGCGCCCGCCCACGGTGCCGCCGACGGCGACCGCGACGCTCGACGACGGAGTCGCACGCGAGCGCGTCGAGGCGAACCTCGGGGCGACCACCGAGTCGAACTTCTACGTCGGCTTCTCGGGCGAGATCTCGCAGGGCGGGGTGTTCCTCTCCACCTACAACATCCTCCCGAAGGGGAGCGCGGTGCGGATGCTGATCACGCTCCCCGGCAACCTCTCGACCGAGGTGAACGGCCACGTCCGGTTCGTCCGCGATCCGATGGACATGGCGTCCGACAGCGAGCCCGGGATGGGTGTCGGCTTCGACGGACTGACCGCCGACGCGCGCGACCTCATCCTGCGCTTCATCCGTAAACGCCCACCGATGTTCTACGACGAGTGAGCGCCCCCGCGCAGAACGAGCTCAGGCGCACCGGCCTCGCGGCGGCCCGCGACGCGCGCAAGCAGCTCGCCACGCTGATGAACGACGTGGCCACCGACGAGCCCGACCTGGGCCGGGCGCTGTCGGGCGTCGTCGCGTCGCTGTTCTCGGCGGAGGTCGGGGACGCGGCGAAGATCCTCGAGTGCCTCGGCCGCGCGAACGAGGCGCTGCGCGAGATCCTCGACGAGCCGCGCTGGCAGAACCGCGAGGACGTCGGCAAGGCGATCAGCCGCGCGCTCGCGCTGGTCCATCCGGCGCGGACGGCGCTGGGGCGCGCGCTCGGCGACGACCCGCGCGGCGACGACACGACCGAGCCTTTCCTGCTGACGGCCTCGCGGATCAAGGCGTCGGAGCCGCCGCCCGACGAGCCCGAGCGGCGCGGCGCGCCGCGCGCGGAGCTCGAGGTCGAGGTCGGCCTCGAGGGCGACAACCGCTTCTTCAGCGCGATCACCGGCGACCTCTCGCCGGGCGGGCTCTTCGTCGCGACCGACACCCCGCTGATGGTCGGCACCGAGCTCGTGCTGTCGTTCGTCCTGCCCGACGGCTACCGCGTGGCGACCGACGCGACCGTCGCGTGGGTCCGCGCGCCGCGCTACCGGCCCGACGAGCTCCCCGCGGGGATGGGCGTGAAGTTCGAGCGGCTGTCCGCGGCGGATCGCAAGGCGCTCGATCACTTCTTGCGCGACCGGCCGCCGTTCCGGTACGGCGACTAGCGCGGTGCGCGCTATGCTGGCCTCGTGTTCGTACGAAAAGCTGCGCTCCGGCCCGTTCCCTCGTGGGCGGTCGTCGACGAAGTAGCCCTCGATGGGTTGGAGGCCACGCTCGGCGACGACGACGAGGGCCTCCAGGAGACGCTCGACGCGGGCTACCGCGAGATGGACCGCCTGCAGCCCGGGCTCGCCGAGTGGCTCGCCGGGGAGGTCTCGGGCGAGGCGGACGAGCTCGCGCAGTCGGTCGGCTACTTCCTCGTGGTCACCGTGTACCTCGCCTTCCGCGAGGCGTTCCCCACGCGGCTCGGCGAGGTGGACGAGGCCGCGCTCCGGATCGCGCTCGAGACCCTCGAGGTCGACGAGGCGCTCCGCGCGAGCGATCCGACCGAGGTCCTCGAGAGCGACGACGTGGTCGCGATGGGTCAGCCCGCGCTCGTCGCGTACGTGCAGCACCACTTCGACGAGGCGCTCGCGCAGGCGGACGGCAGCCCCGACCTCGACGCCTTCGACACCGTCTATCGGGCGATCCTCGTCGAGGTGATCGCGCTGAGCCACGCGGTGCGCGCGCCCGACGCGCGCAGCCAATCGACGATCCTCGCCTGAACGTCGGGCCGCACCGGCGGCACCAACGCGCGAGCCTCCCCATGACGCGTGCCTATCAGCCCGAGATCGACGGTGTGCGCGCGATCGCGGTGACCGCGGTCGTCCTCCTGCACGGGCACGCGGTCCCGCTGTCCGGCGGCTTCGCCGGCGTCGACGTGTTCTTCGTGCTCTCGGGCTACCTGATCAGCGCGATCCTCCTCGACGAGCTCGCGCGAGACCGCTTCTCGGTGTGGCGGTTCTACGAGCGGCGGGTGCGCCGGATCTTCCCCGCGCTGTTCGTCGCGCTCGCGCTGACGACCGCGACCGCGTGGGTCCTGCTGGATCCATCCCAGCTCGAGACCTACTCGAAGAGCCTCCTCGCCGTCGTGGTGTTCCTGTCGAACTTCTTCTTCGCGGCGGGGAGCGGCTACTTCTCACCCGCGCTGGAGAACGCGCCCCTCCTTCACACGTGGAGCCTGGCGGTCGAGGAGCAGTTCTACCTG
>JAYRVK010001176.1:0-4673 GCA_041918555.1 Sandaracinaceae bacterium | reverse complement strand
GACGATGGTGTCGAGCCGGAGCGGCACCTCCCAGAGGTGCGCGAGCGGATCGGCGCTCTCCGCCGGCGTCAGGAACGCGCGCGGCGCGAGCCCGGGCAGGCGCGTGCGGAAGCTCGGCGTCCCCTCGACGAGGTTCACGAGGACGAGCTCTTCGTCGCCGCGCCAGTAGCCCTCGATCCGCTGATCGGCGGGTGCCGCGTTGAAGTACTCCCAGTCGATGTCGCTCGCGAGGCCCGGATACCCCTTCTTCAGCCAGCCCGCGTCGTAGGTGCCGGCGCGCCGCATGCGCTCGGGCCAGAGCGGAGAGATCGGCGTCGTGCACACGGGCTCGGGGCGCTCGCCGCGTCCCTGGATCATCCGCTGCGGGTCCTCGAGGTTCGGCAGCTCGACGCCCGACGGATTGATCGGGTGACCGGGCCCGCCGAAGGCGCGCTCCCAGCCGAGCGGCATCGAGGTGAACTCCGCGGGGCGATCGAGGCCGCGCTCGAAGGTGCGGTCGCCGATCACCGCGACGTTCTTGTGCACGGCGCCGATCTGGAACGCGATCTGGCTCCGCGTCGCGCGGCCGCCCGGCGGGTGGCACGCGCCCAGGACCAGGCACTCGCCGCGCTTCTTGAACGGCGCGAGATCGCCGGGCGTCGCGAGCGCGCGCTCGGCGTCGTCGTCGACCCAGCGCTCCCCCTCCGCGAAGGGCTGCGCGGCCGCGACGGCCAGCTCGCCGGGGACGAGCTCGAAGGACCCCTTCACCACGACCGTGAGCGACGGTCGCGGCGGCCGCGCCATCCACGTCCGGTGCGCGACGGCGAAGGGGGTCAGCTTGAGCAGCTCCACGGCCCGGCGAGCCTACCAGGGCCCGGCTCTGGTAGTCTGCGGACCGTGTTCCCGATGGCGACGAAGGCGGGCGGGCAGGCGATGGCGTTCCCGGACGTCTGCAAGGTCCCCAGCCCCGGCGGCCCCATCCCGACGCCGTTCCCCAACCTCGCGATGCTCAACACCGCGGACTCGGGGAGCTGCTCGAGCAAGGTGAAGGTCGAGAACCAGCCGTGCATCACCGTCGCCACCGAGATCCCGCGCACCCAGGGCGACGAGGCGGGGGTCGCCGGCGGGGTGACCTCGGGCACCAACATGGACAAGGCCGTGATCAAGAAGGGCGTGTCCAAGGTGAAGATCGAGGGGAACGACGCGGTGAACCTGATGAAGCCGACCGCGCACAACGGCTCGAGCGCCAACGCGCCGGGCGGCTCGATCCTCGCGCCGGGGCAGACGAAGGTGATCCTCAACGGGTGAGCCGCGTCGGGTCAGGAATCTGAGCGCTCGGGTCAGGACGCGCGCGCGCCGGTCGCGCACGCTCGGGGCATGATGGCGACGATGGAAGCGGAGTCGGGGGCGCGCCCGATCGATCGCGCGCGGCTCGAGGCGTTCGAGCGGGCGCTCGATCCGGCGCGGCCGGAGGCGCTGCCGGAGGGGGCGGCGCTCGTCGGGTTCGGCGAGATCTCGATGGTGTTCCGGCTCGCGCACGACCCGGGGCGGGTGTTCAAGCGCGTCGCGGGCCTCGGGGCGGACGAGGTGCTCGCGTACCGGCAGGTCGTCGAGGCGTACGTCGCGCGGCTCGACGCGGCCGGGGTGCGGGTCGCGCCGACCGAGCTCGTGGAGGTCGAGAACGCCGCGGGCCGCCCGATCGCGTACCTCGCGCAGCGCGCCGTGGATCCCGCGACGCTCGGGCCTCGCGTGGCGCGGGACGCCGGCGACGCGGCGCTCGCCGCGCTGCTCGGCGCGATCCTCGAGCACGCCGACGCGGCGCTCCGGCGCGGCGCCGGCCTCGACGCGCAGCTCTCGAACTGGGCCCTCGCGCGGCCGGGAGCGCAAGACGACTTGATCTACCTCGACCTGACCACGCCGATGCTGCGCGAGGGCGGGCGCGAGGTGCTCGATCTGTCGTTCATGCTGCGCTCGCTGCCGCTGCCGGTCCGGCTCGCGATGCGGGCCACGCGCGCCGACCGCGCGATGATGGACCGCTACTACGCGCGGCGCACCGTGGCCCTGGATCTCGTGTCGAACCTCGTGAAGGAGGACCTCGCGGCGAGGCTCCCCGCCGCGATCGAGATCGCGAACCGCTGGCTGCGCCGGTTCGGCGAGCGCCCGCTCGAGGTCGCCGAGGTGCGCGCCGACTACCGCAAGGACGCGCGGATGTGGGCGTTCCTCCACGCGGCGCGGCGCCAGGATCGGTGGGTCCGCACGCGGCTCGGGCGCGGCTACGACTGGGCGATCGCGCCCTCGATCGATCGGAGGAC
Source organism: Sandaracinaceae bacterium (assembly GCA_041918555.1). Lineage (GTDB taxonomy): Bacteria > Myxococcota_A > Polyangia > Polyangiales > Sandaracinaceae > JACKEC01. The sequence continues at coordinate 2,382 of JAYRVK010001176.1, read as the reverse complement.
GACGTGACGAGCGACGCCAAGGCCGAGGTCCTCGAGCGCACGTCGCGCTTCCTCTCGCCAGCGAAGGTCGCCCTCTTCCACGCGATGGGGATCGACCTCGTGATCGGGCGCCGCGAGGGGTACCGGATCTGGGATCTCGACGGGCGCGAGCTCCTCGACCTCCACCTCAACGGGGGCACCTTCAACCTCGGCCACGGGCACCCCGAGGTCGTCGGCGCGCTCCGCGCGGCCCTCGACGAGGGGCTCGACGTCGGCAACCACCACTTCGCGTCGGGCCCGCGGGCCGAGCTCGCCGAGCAGCTCTGCGCGCTCGCGCCGTTCGCCGACGCGCGCGTCGTGTTCTCGAGCGGCGGCGGCGAGGCCGTCGACGTGGCGATCAAGAGCGCGCGCCGCGCGACCGGGCGCCGTCGCGTCGTCTCGGTCGAGGGCGCGTACCACGGCCACACGGGCCTCGCGCTCGCGGCGGGGCACGAGCGCTTCAGCCGGCCGTTCCTCTCGGACGGGGAGCCCGGCGCGTTCACGCGCGTCCCGTTCGACTCGCTCCCCGCGCTCGAGGACGAGCTCGCGCGCGGCGACGTCGCCGCGGTGATCCTCGAGACCATCCCCGCGACCGCGGGCTTCGTGATGCCCTCGGAGGGCTACCTCCCGGGCGTGCGCGCGCTCTGCGACGAGGCCGACGCGCTCTACGTGGCCGACGAGGTGCAGACGGGGCTCGGCCGCACCGGGCCGCTCTGGGGCGTCGAGAGCTTCGGCGTCGTCCCCGACGTCGTCGTCAGCGCCAAGGGGCTCTCGGGGGGGATCTACCCGATCGCCGCGACGCTGCTCTCGCCCCGCGCGGGCGCGTGGCTGCGCACCGACTCGCACGGGCACGTCTCGACGTTCGGCGGCGCGGAGCTCGGCTGCCGCGTCGCGCAGAAGGTCCTCGAGATCACCACGCGGCCGAGCACGCGCGAGAACGTCGAGCGCACGAGCGCGGCCCTCGCGCGCGGCCTCGCGGAGATCGCCGAGCGACGAGTCCTCCTGCGCGAGGTGCGGCAGCGCGGGCTCGTGATCGGGCTGCGCTTCAGCCGCGACGACGGAGGGATCCACGTGATGCGCGCGCTCTACGAGCTCGGCGCGTGGGCCATCGTGGCGGGGTTCGACTACGGCGCGCTCCAGGTCAAGCCGGGGCTGCTCTGGGACGAGGCGACCACGCGCGAGGCGCTCGCGCTCCTCGAGCGCGCGATCGCCAGCGTCGAGCGCACGCTCGGCGCCTGAGGGCGATCAGGGACGCGCGGGGGCGCCGGAGCTCGCGTCGATCCAGGCGACGATCGCGCGCCGCACCGCGCGTGGGGGGGGGCTGAAGGTGAGCGGCGCGAGCGCGTCGGCGCGCTCGATCGGCAGCACGTAGAGGACCGCGTCGTCGCTCGCCGGGAGGAGCTCGCCCGCGACCACCGTCGGGCGCGCGCCCGCGACCGGCGGGATGGTGGTGACCGAGGCGATCTCGCCGCCGAAGAGCGAGGCGTCCCACGCGCGGCGGAACGCGCGGACCTCGGCGTCGGTGAGGCCCGCGGCGCGCAGCGACGCGGCGAGCGCGTCGGCCCCGGTGGCCGCCGTCGAGGACGGGAGCGGTAGCGTCGCGGAGGCGCCCGACGCGGGCGCGGCGATCACGCTCACCTCGCGGGTGCTCCGCCGGATGCGCAGGATCGATCCCGGGATGGTCCCCGGCCCGCTCGCGGTGACGCGCAGCGCGTCGCCCTCGCGCGCGATCGCGAGGGGGAGGGCGGGCGCGCCGAGGATCTCGCCGCGGTAGAAGAGGTGATCGAAGGCCGCGCCGCCGTAGCGCACGCAGGCGCCGTCCTCCGACTCGACGGTCGCGAGGCCCGCGGCCTCGCAGGCGTCGCTCGGATGGATCGCGTCGCACGGGGGCTGCCCGAAGCTCGGGTAGCTCGAGCCCGCGCAGTTCCCGTCGGCGATCTCCACGCCGCGCCACGCGAGCGACTCGGCGGCGCCGGGGACGAGCGGCCAGTGCTCCACGATGCGCCCGTTCGGGATCGTCACGCCGACGTCGACCCGCAGCGGGCCCGCCCCCGTCCGATGGAAGTAGAGGACCGGCTTGGCGACGGGCACCGGGATCGGGTCGACGTGCGGCCCCGACAACATGACTTGATCGAGCATCGTCCCGCGGATGAGCCCCCACTCGTGCACCTCGTAGGACGCGACCTCGGGCGCGACCGGCGGCTCGGGCGTGATGGGGGTCTCGGGCGCGCTCGAGGCCCCGCACGCGCTGCACGCGCTGAGGGCGAAGAGGAACGCGAGGGGGAGCGGGCGGGCGATGCGCATGGGGCCTCCGGGCCGGTGGAGCGCGCGCGAGCGACGGACCTTGGCTCTACCCCGGCGGCG
>JAYRVK010001175.1:0-9379 GCA_041918555.1 Sandaracinaceae bacterium | reverse complement strand
GGATCTGGTAGACCTGGTCGGGGGGGGGCTCGGCGGGCAGCGCCGCCGGCGCGGCCGCGCCGGGGAGCATCGGCCGCGAGGTGTGGCCCTCGCGGATGAGCGCGTCGTAGAGGCCCGCGCGGGGCGTGCCGCCCTCGAGCTGCCGGCGAGCGCGGGCGAGCTCCTCGTTGATCACCGCTTCGAACGCCGGGAACGGCTGCGCGCCGCGCAGGTTCCGGCCGTTGATGAAGAACGAGGGCGTGCCGCTCGCGCCGAGCGAGCGCGCGAGCGTCTGGTCCGCCTCGATCGCCGCCTGGTGCGTGTGGTTGTCGAGCGCCGTGCGGAACCGCGCCATGTTGATGCGCGGGAGCGCCGCGGCCCACGTCTCGAGGTTCTCGCGCGTGAGGTTCTGCTGATTCTCGAAGAGCGTGTCGTGGTACGTCCAGAACGCCTCGTCGCCGAGCTGGGCCTGGACCTCCATCGCGGCCTCGGCCGCCGGCATCGCGTTGGGGTGGAACGGCAGCGGGTTGTGCTTGAAGACGATCCGCACGTCGTCGCCGAAGCGCTCGCGGATCTGCTGGATGGTCGGGCCCACGCGCGCGCAGAACGGGCACTGGAACTCGCTGAACTCGACGATCGTGACGAGCGCGGTGGCCGGGCCCTTCGCGGGCGACTCGCCGACGGGGACGCGGTAGACCGCGGCCGGGTCCGGCTGCGGGCGCGCGGCGGGCTGCTCACCGGCCGGCTGCGCGGGCGCCGCCGGGGGCGAGGTGCGCGCGTTGCGCATCAGCGTCGCGTAGACCTGGTTGCGCGGGGTGCCGCTCTGCACCATGCGCTGCGCGTTCGCGAGCTCCGCGCGCACGACCTGGTCGAAGCTCTCGTACGGCTGCGCGCCGCGGAGGTTCACGCCGTTGATGAAGAAGTTCGGGGTGCCGGCGGCGCCGAGCTGCTGCGCCTCCTGCTGGTCTCGCTGGATCGCCGCCTGGTGCTCGTTGTTGTCGAGCGCCGCGCGGACCTGCTCCATGTTCAGGTTCAGCTGCAGCGCGTAGCGCTCGAGGTCCGGGCGCGTGAGCGCGGCGCGGTTCTCGAAGAGCAGCGCGTGCATCGCCCAGAACTTCTCGTCGCCGCCCTGCTGGTAGGCCTCGCGCGCGAGCTGCGCGGCGGGGCCGGCGTTCTGGTGGAAGGGCAGCGGGTTCTCCCGCCACACGACGCGCAGGTTGTTGCCGTGCTCCTGCACCAGGCGCGTGAGCGTCGGCTCGACGCGCTGGCAGAAGGGGCACTCGTAGTCGGACCACATGACGATGGTCACCAGGGCGTCGTCCGGCCCGCGCTGCGGGGCGTCGTCCGGCACCGTGGCGCGCAGGCGCACGGTCTCGCCGGGCGCGGGCGCGCCCGACGGGGCCGCGCCGGGCGCCGGGTCGGCCGCGCCGCCGCGGTCGCCGGCGCTGTCGTCGACGCCGATGGTGGCCAGCTCCGATTCGTCTCCGCCGCCGCTGTGGCCGATCAGGTTCCCGATCGCCAAGCCCGCGACGAAGGCGATCAAGATCGAGATGATCGCAGATCCCTTGCTCATGATTCGTTCAGACCTTTCCGGTCGCTCGCGCGCGTGCTCGTGGCCGCGCGAGCGCACAAAACAAACTCGTTCATCGATGAATGGTGGATGGATCGGTGGGGCGCCCCGAGGGACGCCTCAGCGCGCCGGAGGACGCTCCACGCGATCGCGCACGCCGGGGCGGGCGCCCCGGACGGCATCACGGTTCCGCGACGCGGCCAGCCCCGCGGGAGCGACCCGGGGTCGGAGCGGGCTCGTGGACGCGAGGTGGGCCCCCTCGATCAGCGACGAGGGCCCGTCGTTCGGCAGCGAGTCGCGCGGCGCGCACCGCGGGTCGTCCGCGCTCACGCACCACTGGATCTCCTGGCCCTCGCGGCGCGCGGGCGCCGCGCGGCGCTCGAGCGCGGGGAGGTCGCTCAGCAGCATGGCCCCGTCCGAGGAGAAGAACGGGCCGACCTCCATGCTCTGGAGCACGCGCGTCTCGGTCCAGCGGGCCATCGACGCGGGCACGCACATGCAATCCTCCGCACGAACGCTGGTCGGAGCCAGCGCCGACGATACCATGGCTGCGAGCGCAGCCGCGGCGACGAGGGAAGCACGCATGGAAGAGCGAGAGCCCCGGGAGCATACAGCCCCGACCTCGGGCGGCAAGGGCCCATCGATCGCGCCGCGGCTCTCGCCGCTCGAGCCGGCGTGGGCGCGCTACGACGCGCTCGTCGAGCTCTGGAACGCCCGGCAGAACCTCATCGGCAAGAGGGACGCGCGCGGCCGCGCGGAGATCCTCTTCGCCGACGCGGTCGTGCTCGAGGACCGCGAGCTCCTCCCCGAGGGCGCGCGCCTCGTCGACGTCGGTGCCGGGGTCGGCGCGCCGACCATCCCGCTCCTGCTCGCGCGCGCGGACCTCCGCGCCACCCTGATCGAGCCCCGGCGGCTCCGCGTCGCGTTCCTACGCACCGCGATCGGCGAGCTCGACCTCGCGGATCGCTGCGCGGTCCTCGAGCGCCGCCTCGAGGGCGCCGCGATCGAGGGGGCTCCGTTCGACGTCGCGCTCAGCCGCGCGACGTTCCCGCCGGCCGAGTGGCTGCGCCGCGCGCGCGGGCTCGCGCCGCGGGCCATCGCGATGGTCGCGGGCGAGCCGCTCCCCGAGGGCAGCCTCCTCGCCGAGCGTCGCTACGCGCTGCCCTACTCCGACGCCCCGCGCGCGCTCGGGCTCTACGCGCTGCCGTAGCTCAATCGTCGTCGTCGAGGTCGTCGTCGCGGCCCCGATCGTCGTCGCGGTCGTCGCGGCTCGGGCGGTCGTCGCGGTCGTCGCGCGGGGGTCCGCCGCGCCGCCGGCGATCGCCGCCGCCGCCGCCGCGGCTCCCGGACGACGGGATGATCTGGATCCGCCGCCCGATGCCCTCGCCGTTGCTCTTGGTGGTGACGCCCGGGAACTTCGCGAGCGAGAGGTGGATGAGCCGCCGATCGCGCGCGGGCATCGGCGCGAGGGTGATCGTGCGCCCCTGATCGATGGCTCGCTTCGCCTCGCGGCGCGCCATGCTCACGAGGTTCTTGTCGTGTCGATCGCGGTAGTCACCGCTGTCGACGACGATGTAGCGCCGGCTCTCGGGGAACCGGTTCACGATCTTGTTCACCAGGAACTGGAGCGCGTCGAGGGTCTGCCCCTTCTTCCCGATCGCGCGGCCCGCGTCGGGTCCCGTCACGTCGAGGACCACGCGCTCCTCGTCCTCGCGCACCTCTACGCTGGCCTCGAGATCCATGCGCGTGAGGATCCCTTCGAGGACCTCCCGCGCATAGTCGGCCTTGCCGTCCTCGTCGAGGTCGTCGTCCCCCGGCTCCTCGTCGACCCCGACCAACAGCGCGCCTTCGCGCGGCGCTTCCTTGAGCTCGTTCTCACGCTCGTCCACTGCGTACCCTCCGCTTGCGCCGCGGGCGGCGCTTCTGCGAGTTGGAGGAGCTGTCGTCGCTCCCGGCCTCGAGCTCCCCGTCGTCGTCGCCTTCGGTGTCCGACTCGGGGGGGCTCGCCGCCTCGACCTCCCTCTGGAGGCGATACTCGTTCAGCCGCATCTGTCCGATGCCCAGGGCCGAGTTGGTCAGCATGTACAAGCACAGACCGCTCGGCAGGAAGAGCATGAACACCGTGATCATGATCGGCATGAAGTACAGCATCATCTTGGCCTGCGTCGGGTCCATCGACGTCGGGCTCAAGCGCTGTTGAACGTGCATGAGGGCACCGAGCGCCAGCGGCAGGACGTAGAACGGGTCCGGCGCGGACAGGTCGGTGAGCCAGCCGTAGAACGGCATGTGGTACAGCTCGATGTTCGTCGACAGCGAGGTGTAGAGCGCCCACCACACGGGCAGCTGCACCAGGGACGGCAAGCACCCCGCGAGCGGGTTGATCTTGTGCTTGCGGTAGAGCTCCATGGTGGCGGCGCCCTTCTTCTCGGCGTCGTCCTTGTAGAGCTCGTTGATGCGATCCATCTCCGGCTTGAGCCGGCGCATCTTCGCCATCGAGGCGAAGCTCAGGTTCGTCAGCGGGAAGAGCGTCAGCCGAACGAGGAGCGTCAATAGGATGATCGCGAGGCCCCAATTCGGAATGTAGCGATGGATGAACGTGAGGAGCCGCGCGAGCTGATTCGCGATCAGCTCGAAGAACCCGAGATCGATCATTCTCGGGAGGTGGTGCGCCGCGAGGTGGAGCGCGCTCGGGTTCTTCGGGCCGAGGTACGCGAGCGTCCGATACGTCCGCGCCTCCCCCGGCGCGATCGCGTCCCAGCCGTAGAGGAGCCGCGCCCGGAAGAGCGTGCCGACGGGGTCGTCGAGGTCGGGCCCCCGGTCCTCGGCCGTCAGCGCGCAGCGCGCGGCCGGCGCGTCCGTGTCGGCGGCGAGCGCCTGGACGAAGTACACGTTCTCCACGGCCGCGACGTGCACGTCGCGCGCGCCGTACCCATGCGCGCCGTCCTCGGTGAGGGCGTCTCGGTCCTTGCGCTCGGTCTCGTCGGCGAAGAGGCACGCACCGCTGCTGATCGCGGGGCTGCGCGACGCGAGGATCCCGCCCGACTCGTCCTCGCGCTCGACCCAGTGCCACGCCTCGAGCTCGACCCGCGCGCTGCGCTCGGCGCGCCCGAGGTTCTCGACGCGCGTCGTGTGCCAGAGCTGGTAGGGGCCCTGGCCGGCGAGGAAGCTGCGGACCACGCGCACGCCTTCGCCGGTCCAGGTGAGGCGCACGTGACGCTCGCTCAGCTGCTCGAGCTCCCACACCGCGTCGTCGGGGATCCCGACGCCGCCGAGCTGCATGCGCAGCGACTCGTACTCCTCGGCGGCCGGGTACCCGTGGCGCTCGTGGCCGGGCGTGCTCGTGCTCAGCACGTCGAGGGGCTGCCCCTCCTCGTCGGTGAAGCGCGTGTCCCCCACGATCCGGAACGATGTGAGGCCGCCCCCGAGGTTGTCGATGTCCGCGACGAAGCGATCCGTGGTGATGGTCCCGACGACCCGCCGCGCGAGGCGCTCGGGCCTGGCGCGCGCGGCAGGCGCCTCCTCGGAGCCGTCGCCGTCCGGTGCCGCCTCGGCGGCCTCCCCGGGGCTGTCCTCGCCCGTCCCGGTCGCCGTCTCCGGGCCGAAGAACTGGCTCCACGCGAAGTAGAGCAACGCGATTCCGACCGCGACGACGATCAGGACGAGGGTGCGCCGTTGGTTATCTTGCATCGCGTTCGACCGGGGGCTCGGGGGGAGGATCGAAGCCCCCGGGGTGGAAGGGGTGGCATCGACCGATGCGCCGCAGCCCGAGCCAGCCGCCGCGCAGCGCGCCGAACCGCTCGATGCACGTGGCCGTGTACCGAGAGCACGACGGATGGAAGCGGCACACGCTACCGATCAGCGGCGAGAGCGTCCACCAGTAGACCCGGATCAGCACCAGGAAGACCTGCGCCAGCGGGCCGGGGACCGGGGCTGCTCTCAGTTCGCTCGTCACGGGGTCGCGAGGGGGGGGAGGAGGGTCGCCATGCGGCGGCGGATGCGGCCGAGCTCGGCCTCGACCTCGGCGTAACCGAGGAGGGGCGCGCCGGATTTCGCGATGATCACGACGTCGCAGCCGGCTGGGAACATGTGACGGTTACGCCGAAACACCTCTCGCACCACCCGCTTGACCCGATTACGGCCGACCGCGTTCGCGATGCGCCGGGTGACGGTCACGCCGAGTCGGGTCGGGGCCCCGGGGACCTCCCGGCGCCGCAGCACGACGACGAAGTGCGGCGTGTGCACCCGCACGCCGTCGCGCTGGACCCCGAGGAACTCGGCGCGCCGCCGCAAGCGGTGGTCGCGCGGGAGCGCCTCGCCGTGCTCGGACGTGGCCGCTCCGACTACTTCTTGTAGACGCCGACGGCCAGGCGCTTGCGGCCCTTGGCGCGGCGACGCGAGAGCGTCGCGCGGCCGCCCGCGGTGGCCATTCGTGCGCGGAACCCGTGCGTCCTGAGGCGTCGAGTCCGGTGCGGTTGATAGGTGCGCTTCACAGCAGTCCTCCGTGCGATACGGGGTAAACGGCCGGGGGGGGGCGCGCGCGGTGCGCGACGGGGGGACGGAGAGTCCCCCCCCTCGGGAAAACGAGGGCGGAAGTAAGAAGCTCATTCGGGGGCCTGTCAAGGCGGCGCGAGGAGGCCGGCGTCGAGAAAGCTGAAGTAGCCCTCCCGGCCGATGACCACGTGGTCGAGGAGCCGGATGCCGATCAGCTCGCCCGCGCGGGCCAGCCGCTCGGTCAGCGCGACGTCTTCGGCGCTCGGGCTCGGCTCCCCGCTCGGGTGGTTGTGGACCACGATCGCGCTGGCCGCGGCCTCGCGCACGAGCGCGCGGAACACGTCCGCGGGCGCGACGGGGCAGGCCGAGAGGCCGCCGCGGGCGATCTCGATCTCGCGGATCGGCCGGCTCTTCGCGTCGAGCGCGACGGCGCAGAAGAGCTCGACGTCGAGGTCGGCGAGCCGGGGTCGATACGCGGCGTCCACGTCGCGGCTCGAGCCGATGCGCAGCCGCCGATCGAGCGGTCGGGCCGTCACGCGCCGGCCCAGCTCCACCGCGGCGACGAGGCGCGCGGCCTTGGTCGGGCCGAGCCCCTCGAGGCCCTCGAGCGCGCCGGGTCCGAGCTTCGCCAGCCCTCCGAGGCCCCCGGCCTCGTGGAGGATCCGGCTCGCCAGCACCGTCACGGGCTCGCGCGCGGTCCCCGTGCCGAGGAGGATCGCCACCAGCTCCGCGCTCGAGAGCGGGGCCGGCCCCACCGACCACAGGCGCTCGCGGGGTCCCTCGTCGGTCATCGTGCTCATGGCCGCGAGGCCACTGCACGTCCCTTGCCGGATGAGCGCTCGAACGATCCCGCGCACTTGCGCGCGCGGATCGGCGAACGCGGCGACACGGCGCCGGCGATCGCCGCGTGCTAACCCCGCGGAGCGTGGATCGGCGCCGGCTCACCATCGCGGGGATGTGGATCGCGGCGATCGGCGCGATCGTCGGCATCTACCTCACCCTCGAGCCGGAGGTCGAGGACGTGCGGACCCGCGAGGGCGGCGAGGCGCGGACGTTCGTCGCGGGCGAGGACCTCGTCGAGGGGCCGAGCCGGATCGGGCTCGCGGTCGGCGCGGATCCGGGCGCCATCGGCGAGTACCGCGGCGGCGTGCGCCACACCGGCCGGAGCCGGCTCCGCGGGCCGGCGAGCGCGGCGCGCGCGTGGCGCTACGAGGTCGGCGACCGCATCTCCGCGCAGGCGGTGATCGGCGACGACGGGACGATCTTCGTCGGAGGCCACGACCGGCAGCTGCACGCGGTCACGAGCGCCGGGGAGCCGCGCTGGACGGCGCCGATGCACCACAAGGTCTGGTCCGCGGCCGCCGTGATCGGAGAGACGGTCTTCGTAGGCTCGGACGCGGACGCGTTCTTCGCGCTCGACGCCGCGACGGGTCGGACGCGGTGGCGGGTCCGCGCCGAGGGCGACGCCGACGGAGCGCCCACCATCGGTCCGGGCGACCTCCTCTACTTCACCGCGGGCCCGCACGTGTACGCGATCACGCGCGACGGCACGCTGCGCTGGCGCTTCCAGGGCCGCGGGCCCTTCCTCCTCTCGAGCCCCGCGATCGACTCCGACGGGACGCTCTACGTCGCCTCGATCGACGACCACGTGTACGCGATCGCGCCGGACGGCCGGATGCGTTGGGCGTACGAGGCCGAGGGCGACATCAGCTCGAGCCCGGTGATCGGGGACGAGGGGCTCATCTTCTTCGGCTCCGACGACGAGCACGTCCACGCGATCGACCGCGACGGGAACCGCCGCTGGCGAGCTCACGTCGACGGCTACGTGCGCGCGCCGGTCGCGCTCGGCCGGCGCGGCGACGTGCTCGCCGCGGTGTACGGCCCGCGTCCGCGGGTCGTCTCGCTCGCCGCCGACGACGGCGAGCTGCGCTGGTACTTTCCGGTCGGCGCGACGGACTCGTCCGAGCTCGGGGTCGCGTCGGGGCCGGTCGTGGATCGCGACGGGAACCTCTACTTCGGCGCGCACGACGACTTCCTCTACGCGCTCTCGGCGGACGGCGACCTGCGCTGGATCCACCAGCTCGGCGGGGACGTCGACGCGGACCCCCTCCTCGCGCGCGATGGCGTGCTGATCGTGGGTTGCGACGACGGGTACCTCTACGCGATCGTCGAGGGCGCGCCCGAGGACGCGGGGAGCCTCGGGGACGGAGGCGCCGCGCCGTGACCATCGCGATCTACGCGGGGACCTTCGATCCCCTCACCCTCGGGCACCTGTCGGTGGTGAAGGAGGCCGTGCGCCTCTTCGCGCACGTCCGCGTCCTCGTCGCGGTGCACCCGACCAAGGCGCCGCTCTTCTCGCTCGACGAGCGCGTCGCGATCGCGCGCGCGGTGATCGGCGCGATGCCGACGGTGAGCTGCGACGGAACGAGCGGGATGGTCGTCGACTACGCGCGCGCGATCGGCGCGACCGTGCTCGTGCGCGGGCTGCGCGGTGAGGCGGACGCCGCCTACGAGACCCGCCTCGCGCAGACCAACCGCTCGCTCGGCCCCGAGATCCTCACCGTGATGCTCCCCGCGGATCCCGCGCTCTCGATGGTGTCGAGCACCGAGCTGAAGCGCCGCGCCCGCGCGGGCGAGAGCCTCGACGCGTTCTGTCCGCCAGTCGTCGCGGCGCGGCTCGTCGCGCGGCTCGCCGAGGAGGCAGGCGCGTGAGGGTGATCCCGCTCGGCGTCGGCGACGCGTTCAGCGCGCGCTGGTACTCGTCGTGCCTCGTCGTCGAGCACGACGGGCGCTGCATCCTCGTCGACTGCCCGCACCCGATCCGCAAGATGCTGCGCGAGTCCGAGGCCGGCGTGGACCTCGATCGGATCGAGGCGGTGGCGCTGACCCACCTCCACGCGGATCACTCCTCGGGGCTCGAGGGGTACGGCTACTTCACGTTCTTCGCGCTCCAGCGCCGCGCGGTGATCGCGGCGCACCCGCCGTCCGTGCACCGGCTGTGGGACGGGCACCTCGCGGCGGGGATGGAGCGCCTCGTCACCGGCGATCGCCCGGCGCGGCGCGGCTTCGACGACTACTTCGAGCACGTGGTCCTCGACGCGGGCGCCGCGGTCGCGGTCGGTCCGTTCTCGATCGAGTGCCGCCCCACGCGCCATCACATCGCGACCACCGCGTTCCGCATCCGCGCGGGCGATCGCTCGATCGGCTACAGCGCCGACACCGCGTTCGACCCCGCGCTGATCGAGTGGCTCGCGGAGGCCGACGTGGTGATCCACGAGACGAACTACGGGAGCCAGCACACGCCCTACGCGAAGCTCGCGGAGCTGCCCGCGGCGCTCC
>JAYRVK010001174.1:0-2678 GCA_041918555.1 Sandaracinaceae bacterium | reverse complement strand
GCCGATCGCGGCGAGCGCCGGGAGCGCCACGTCGCTCGCCGCGGTGACGACCCCGTCGACGGCGAGGGCGCGCGCGGCCGCGACCATCGCGTCGAGGTCCACGATGTCGATCGCGAGCGGGTGATCCGCGATCGCGAGGCCCGGCGCGCCCGGGTCGCGGTCCGCGACCACGACGATCGCGCCGAGCGCGCGCGCGGTGCGCGCGATGTCGAGCTGGAAGGGGCCGCCGCCCACGACGAAGACCTTCGGGCGCGGGGCCGGCGGCTCCGAGAGCGGGGGGCGCATCGGCGCCTCAGAGTCTCAGAAGCACTCCAGAATCGTCCACTGGAAGCTGACGCACGGCGCGCTCGCGGGGTCGGTGACGAAGATGCAGACGCCGTCGCAGAACCCGCAGTTCTCCATGAGCGTGCAGTCGTAGCAGCTGAACGCGCCCCCGCACTCGTCGTCGGGGGGGGGGGGCGGCGGAGGCGGCGGCGGAGGAGTCGCGTTGCTGCACGTGCCGGACTGGCAGGAGCCCATGCAGCAGTCGGTGCTCGTCGCGCACGCGCCGCCGAGCGGCCGGCACATCGGGATCGGCACCTCTGCCCGGCACACGTCGTCGACGCAGAGGTTGCCCACGTCGCACACGTCGCCCGCGCAGCACCCCTCGCCGACCGCGCCGCAGGGCCCGACGTCCTCGCAGAGCCCCGACACGCACGCGAGCCCGACGCCGCACGACGTCCCGCAGCACGCGGCGCCGCGCATGCCGCACCCCGACCCCATCCCGCCGTCGGTCGTCGCCTCCGGGACACACGAGCCGCCGAAGCAGGACAGGCCCGGCCCGCACGCGGCGCCCATCGCGCAGCACGCCATCAGCTCGCCACCGCACGAGCTCGCGGTGCACGTCCCGGCGATGCACGCGAGCCCGCCGTTGCAGAACCCGGCCCCGCAGCACGGGAGGTCCTGCGCGCCGCACATCAGCGCGCCGCCGTCGTAGAGGGGCCCCCCGTCGCCTCCGCGGAGCATCGGCCCCCCCCCGTCGGCGCACCCGGGGACGGCCGCGAGGCACAGCAACGACGCGAGCAGGGGGCGCACGGCCGCCACTCGATCAAGGTCCGTGCCGCCGCGGCGTCGCGGCGCTCCGCGCGATCCGCTGGGGTCGCTCGGCCCCGCGGCCGGCGCCGTTCGTGCGCATGACGGTGGTATCGTGGCCTCCATGATCACGATGGACGACAAGGTCGCGATCGTCACCGGCGCGAGCCGGGGCATCGGGGCGGAGATCGCGCGGCAGCTCGCGGCCGCGGGCGGCAAGGTGGTCCTCGCGGCGCGCAAGCTCGAGCCGCTCGAGGAGGTCGCGGCGGAGATCCGCGCCGCGGGCGGCGAGGCCCTCGCGCACGCCTGCCACACCGGCAAGGAGGACCAGATCGCGGCCCTCGTCGCGGCGAGCGTCGAGCGCTTCGGCAAGGTCGACGTGCTCGTGAACAACGCGGCGACCAACCCGTACTTCGGGCCGATGATGAACATCGAGGACGCGGCGTGGGACAAGACCTTCGAGGTCAACCTCAAGGGCTACTTCGCGATGACCCGCGCGGTCGTCCGGCACATCCAGAGGCGCAAGGGCACGGGCTCGATCGTGAACGTCGCGAGCGTCGCGGGCTTCATGGCGATGCCGCTCCAGGGCGTGTACGCGATCACCAAGGCGGGCGTGATCTCGATGACCAAGACGCTGAGCGTCGAGCTCGGGCCGGACATCCGCGTGAACGCGATCGCGCCCGGGCTCATCGACACGAAGTTCGCGTCCGCGCTCACGCAGAACCGCGAGATCTTCGAGCTCGTGATGCAGAAGACCAGCCTCAAGCGCATCGGCCAGCCCGCCGACGTCGCGGGCGCGGCGCTGCTCCTGGCGAGCGACGCGGGCGCGTACTTCACGGGCGCCGTGCTCACCGTCGACGGGGGCTGGAGCCTCGGCTGATCCGCCGCTCACTTCTCGCGTGCCGCGCTCGGCGGTACTGTGATCGCGGAGGCTCCCCCCGATGCAGTACTACCCTCGCACCACCGCGTGCGCCGCAGCGGTCGCGATCGCCCTTCTCCTCGCGGTCTCGACCGCACACGCCGTCCCGCTGATCGACACGTTCGGCGGACCGGTCGGCTACGGGATCAACGTCCTGCCGGCGAACGACGACGGCTCCTCGGACCCGATCGACCTCACGGCGGCGTTCCCCGGCGGCCTCAACTTCTTCGGCGGCCCGTACAGCCAGGTGTGGGTCAACAACAACGGCAACATCACGTTCAGCGGCGCGGTCTACAACTACACGCCGATGCCGTTCCCCGTCGCGATGCGCCCGATGATCGCGGCGTACTGGGGCGACGTGGACACGCGCGGGCCCGGGGCGCCCGATCAGAACGGCGTCTTCTGGCACCTCCAGCCCGGGATGATGGTGATCACCTGGCACAACGTCGGGGTCTACTCGATCAACGACACCGTCAAGATGGACTTTCAAATGATCTTGACGAACGCGCTCGACTGCCGGAGCGGCGACTTCGACGTGGAGTTCCGCTACAACCGCTGCGAGTGGGAGGCGGGGAGCGCGTCGGGCGACAGCAACCGCAGCGGGATCTGCGACCCCGGCGAGACCACGTGCACGCCGGCGCAGGCCGGCTTCGACGCGGGCAACGGGATGGACTTCGTGGAGATCCCG
>JAYRVK010001173.1:0-14544 GCA_041918555.1 Sandaracinaceae bacterium | reverse complement strand
CTCGGGCGACAAGACGCTCGCGACGGAGCTCGAGGAGCGCGGCTATGCGTCGCTGGGAGGCTGAGCGATGGGCCAGGGACTGATGTCGCTCCTGCCGGAGCGCCCCGACGCCTCGGGCCCCGAGTGGCTGCGCGGCCTGCGCGCGCGCGCCGCGGAGCACCTGCGCGAGCACGGGTTCCCGGGGAAGAAGCACGAGCGCTGGCGCTTCACCTCGGTGCGCGAGGTGGTCGACACCGCGTTCGAGCCCGACCGCGCGACCGAGGCGAGCGCTGTCGAGCGCGCCCTCGGCGACGACGGTACGTGGCGCGTGCTCGTGGTCGGCGGGCGGCCGCGGATCGCCGGCGCGCCGCCCGAGGGGGTGACCGTGCGCTCGCTGGCCGACGTGCTCTCGCGCGAGCCGGGCACCCTCGAGGGGCACCTCGGCGGCTCGATCGCGAGCGAGCACTTCGCGGCGCTCAACGCCGCGCTCTTCACCGACGGGGTGGTGATCCGCGTGGCGGAGGGCGCCGACGTCGCGACGCCGATCCACCTCGTGAACGTCGCGACGCCGGGCGACGCGCCGCGCGCGGTGTACCCGCGCGTCGTCGTCGTCGCCGAGCCGCGGAGCCGCGCGACGATCGTGGAGTCGTTCCTGTGCGCGCGCGGCGGCAGCGCGCGGCACCTCACGAACGCGGTCGCGGAGCTCTCCGTCGGCGCGGGCGCCCGGCTCGAGCACCTGCGGATCACCGACGGCACGCCCCAGACCCTGCAGCTCGCCGCGCTCGGCGCGCGCCTCGAGCGCGACGCGAGCTACGCCTCGCGCGTCGTCGCGCTCGGCGGCGCGCTCACGCGGCTCGACGCGTTCGTGCGCTTCGAAGGCCTCGGCGCCGAGGCGATCCTCGACGGCGTCTACCACGTCGACGGCGCGGACCACGTCGATCACCAGCTCCGCGTCGACCACGTCGCGGGGCGCTGCACGAGCCGCGCGCGGTACCGCGGCCTGCTCGACGGCCGCGGGCACGCCGTGTTCAACGCGATGGGGATCGTCCACCCGAACGCCGCGGGCAGCGCGGTGCACCAGGAGAACCGCAACCTGCTGCTCAGCGACGACGCGACGATCGACACCAAGCCGCACCTCGAGATCGGGTGCGACGAGGTGGCGGCCTCGCACGGGACGACCATCGGCGCGCTCGACGCCGCGCAGCTCTTCTACCTGCGCTCGCGGGCGATCCCCGAGGATCACGCCCGCGACATCCTCACCTTCGCGTTCGTGCGCGAGGTGCTCGACGGGCTCGGCCACGCGCCGCTCGTCGCGCGGACCAGCGAGGCCGTCCTCGCGCGGCTGCCCCACGGACAGGCCCTGCGGGAGGGGCTCGCGCCGTGAGCCGCGCCGACTTCCCCGCGCTCGATCAGAAGGTGCACGGCAAGCCGCTCGTGTACCTCGACACCGCGGCCACCGCGCTCAAGCCGCAGGTCGTGATCGACGCGACGGTCCAGGTCTACGCGCGCGACTGCGCGAACATCCACCGCGCGGTCCACACGCTCAGCCAGCGCGCGACGAGGTCCTTCGAGGCGGTGCGCGAGAAGGCGCGCGCGTTCCTCGGCGCCGAGCACAAGGAAGAGATCATCTTCACCTCGGGCACCACCGAGGCGATCAACCTCGTCGCGCAGGCGTGGGCGCGGCCGCGACTCGGGCCCGGAGACCGCGTCCTCGTGAGCGGGCTCGAGCACCACAGCAACATCGTCCCGTGGCAGATCGTGTGCGGGCAGACCGGCGCGGAGCTCGTGGTCGTGCCGGTCACCGACGAGGGCGAGGTGCCGCTCGAGGCGATCGAGGCGCGGCTCGACGAGCGCGTGAAGCTCGTCGCGATGAACCACGTCTCGAACGCGCTCGGGACGGTGCAGGACGCCGCGGGCGTCGCGCGGCTCGCGCACGCGGTCGGCGCGAAGGTGATCTTCGACGGCGCGCAGGCGGCGCCCCACCTCCCGCTCGACGTGCGCGCGATCGACGCCGACTTCTACGCGTTCAGCGGGCACAAGCTCTACGGTCCGACCGGCGTCGGCGTGCTCTACGGCAAGCGCGCGCTCCTCGAGCAGGCCGAGCCGTACCAGGGCGGCGGCGACATGATCCGCTCCGTCAGCTTCGAGAAGACGACGTACGCGAGTCTTCCTGCGTACCTCGAGGCGGGCACGCCGAACATCGCGGGGGTCATCGGGCTCGGCGCCGCCATCGACTACGTCGAGGCGAAGGGCCGCGTGGCGCTCCACGACAAGGAGCAAGACCTCTTGCGATACGGCACCGAGGCGCTCGCGTCGATCCCGGGCCTGCGCCTGATCGGGACGGCGCGCCGCAAGGTCGGGGTGCTGTCGTTCGTGATGGACTGCGCGCACCCGCACGACATCGGCACCATCGTCGACGCCGCGGGCGTCGCGATCCGCACCGGGCACCACTGCGCGCAGCCGGTCATGGACCGCTTCGGGATCCCTGCGACGGCCCGCGCCTCGCTCGGCCTCTACAACACCCCCGAGGACCTCGACGCGCTCGTCCGCGCTCTCGGCGAGGTGCGGAGGATGTTCGCGTGAACGAGCTCCGCGAGCTGTACCAGGAGTACGTCCTCGACCACGGCAAGCGCCCGCGGAACTTCCGTCGGATCGAGGCCGCGACGCACGTCGGCGAGGGCTACAACCCGCTCTGCGGCGACAAGATCACGCTCCAGCTCGTCGTCGAGGGCGACGTCATCCGCGACATGGCGTTCTCGGGCGCCGGCTGCGCGATCAGCACGGCGAGCGCCTCGACGATGACCGAGGCGCTGATCGGCAAGACGCTCGCCGAGGCGCGCGCGCTCTTCGCGGCGTTCGTCCCGATGGTCAAGGGCGAGATCGAGCCCGACCTCGACGCGCTCGACAAGCTCGCGGTCTTCTCGGGGGTCTCCGAGTTCCCGATGCGGGTGAAGTGCGCGACGCTCGCGTGGCACACGCTGAGCGCCGCGATCGAGGGCAGCGGATCCGTCACCACGGAGTAGGCGCGCGGTGGGCGACGACATCGAGCACCTGAAGGTCCACAAGATCCACGCGCCGGACGAGGTCGTGCGCCGCGAGGGCGGGCGCGTGAGCCTCGGGGTGATCGGCCAGGTGGAGAACCCGGTCGGGGTGTCCGAGGCGCGCGGGGGGACCGGCGACGCCGCGCCCGTCGACGAGGAGGTGCTGCGCGCGCGGATCGTGGAGACGCTCCAGGGGATCCACGACCCGGAGATCCCCCTGAACATCTACGACCTCGGCCTGATCTACGGCTTCACGGTCGACGCGGCGCAGAACGTCGAGATCCGGATGACGCTCACCGCGCCCGGCTGCCCGGTGGCGGGGATGCTGGTCGAGCAGGTCGCGCAGAAGGTCGGCGCGATCCCCGGCGTGCGCACCTCGCGCGTGGAGCTCACCTGGGATCCGCCGTGGAGCAAGGACCGCATGTCCGAGGAGGCCATGCTCGCGCTCGGGCTGTTGTGACGCGGCCCGTCTACATGGATTGCCATTCGACGACGCCCCTCGACCCGCGGGCGCTCGCCGCGATGATGCCGTGGCTCGGCGAGCGCTTCGGCAACGCCGCGAGCCGCAGCCACGCGTACGGCTGGGAGGCGGACGAGGCCGTCGAGGCCGCGCGGGCCGAGGTCGCGAGGCTGGTCGGCGGCCGCGCGAAGGACGTCGTCTTCACGAGCGGCGCGACGGAGTCGGACAACCTCGCGATCAAGGGCGTAGTCGAGGCCGCGGGCGCCGGCGCGCACGTGATCACGCAGGTCACCGAGCACAAGGCGGTGCTCGACTCCTGCAAGCACCTCGAGCGGCAGGGCGTCGCGGTGACGTACCTTCCGGTCGACGCGCGGGGGCTGGTGGATCCCGCCGACGTCGAGCGGGCGATCTGCGCGGACACCGTGCTCGTCAGCGTGATGCACGTGAACAACGAGGTGGGCGCGGTGCAGCCGATCGCGGCGATCGCGGCGCTCGCGAAGAAGCATGGCGTGCTGCTCCACTGCGACGCCGCGCAGGGCTGGCACTTCCCGCTCGACGCCGAGGCCGCCGGAGTGGACCTCGTGAGCCTCAGCGCGCACAAGCTCTACGGCCCGAAGGGGATCGGCGCGCTCTGGGTGCGCCGGCGTGGGCCGCGCGTGAAGCTCGTCGCGCAGATCGACGGGGGCGGCCACGAGCGCGGGCGGCGCAGCGGGACGCTCAACGTCCCGGCGATCGCGGGCTTCGGCGAGGCCGCGCGGATCGCCCGCGAGGAGCGCGCGGCCGACGCGGCGCACGCGCGGGCGCTGCGCGATCGGTTGCTCGCGCGCCTCGAGGCGGGGCTCGACGAGCTCCACGTGCACGGGCCCCGCGAGCCGCACCTCCGGCACCCGGGCAACCTCGACGTCTCCTTCGAGCACGTCGAGGCCGAGGCGCTGATGCTCGCCCTGAAGGACGTGGTCGCCGTCAGCTCGGGGGCCGCGTGCACGAGCGCGAGCCTCGAGCCGAGCTACGTGCTCCGCGCGATGGGCGTGGATCCCGCGCGCGCGCACGCCTCCGTCCGCTTCGGGGTCGGGCGGTTCAACACCGCCGAGCAGATCGAGGCGGTCGCCGACGCCTTGATCGCCGAGGTGCAGCGGCTCCGCGCCCTCTCGCCGGCGTGGCGCCTGCGCGGCACCGACATCCCCTGGTGACGCGCGCACGAAACCGGCGCCGCCAGCGGCCGACAAGGGGGTATGGCGCCCCCCGCACCGAGCGCGTCCGCCCTCGCCGCGATCGCGGTCGGGCTGCTCGCGGGCGCGTGGCTCGCGGCGCTCGGCGCGCGCCTCCCGCACGCGTGGATGGCGGCGGTCGCCGTGCTCGGCGTGGCGGGCCTGCTCGCCGCGTCCACGAGCGCCGCGCCCGCGCGTCCGGGCCGGCGCGCGTGGGTCGTCCTCGCGCTGCTCGCCGCGATCCTCGGCCAGGGCCTCGCGCCGCCGCCCGCGCCTTCCCTCGACGTCCCACGGGGAGTCGCGCGCGTGCTCGGTCGCGTCGAACACTCGAGCGGCGGCGGCGCGCGGCTGCGGGTCGAGGGCGGGCACACCCTGGAGGGCGCGGCGCTCCCCGCCGGCGCGCGCGTGCTCGTGCGCGGGCTCGACGCGCCGACCGGCACGCGGCTGCGCGTCCTCGCGCAGCTCTCGCCGCGGACCCCGTTCCTCAACCCGAGCCCGCACCCGCGCTGGCCGATCGCGACGCTCGACGCCGCGGGACCGGCCCGGTCGGCGCCCGTGCTCCTCGCGGAGGCCCGCCTCGATCTGCGCGTGGCGCACGCCCTGCGCCGTCACATCGCCGAGCGATTGCAAGCGACGTTGTCGCGCGAGGCGGCCGCGCTCGGGGTCACGCTGCTCCTCGGCGAGCCGGGCGCGCTCGACGACGACGCGCAGGCCGCGGTGCGTGGCGCGGGCCTCTCGCACGTCCTCGCGGTGAGCGGGCTCCACGTGACGCTGCTCGCGGGCGGGCTCGTCGCGCTGCTGGGGCTGGCGCTCCGCAGGATCCGAGCGCTCACCGCGCGGATCGACGCGAGCCGCGCGGCGAAGCTCCTCGGCGTGCCGCTCGCGCTCGGCTACGCCGCGCTGATCGGGGACGCGCCGAGCGCGTGGCGCGCCGCGATCACCGCGAGCCTCGCGTGGGGCCTCGAGGCGGCGGGACGTCGTGGCCACCCGATCGGGGTCACCGCGGGGGCCGCCCTGATCGCCGCGGCGCTCCATCCGGACGACCTCCCGAGGCCGGGCTTCGCGCTCTCGATCCTCGCGACCGCCGCGATCGTCTCGACGCCCGGCGCACGGGTCGACGCGCTCTGGAAGACGGGCGTCGCGATCACGGTCCGCACGACCATCGCCACCGCGCCGATCGTGCTGTGGCTCTTCGGAGCGCTGCCCGCGGTCGCGGTGCTCGCCAACGTCGTGGTGGTGCCGCTCGCCACGCTGCTCTTGATGCCCGCGCTGGCGCTCCACGCGATGCTCGCGTGCGCGTCCCCCGCGCTCGCGACGCTGACCGCGCCGATCGCCGAGACGGCGACCGCTGCGTTCGTCGGCGCCGCCGAGGTCTTCGCCGCGGTGCCGGCCGGGCAGGAGCTGCCGCCGCCGTCGGTCCCGCAAGGCCTCGTCGTGGCGCTCGCGTGCGCAGCGTGGCTCCTCGACGCCCGGTGGCGCGCGCGGCTCGTGGTGCTCGCGCTCGCGTGCCTCGCGCTCGCCGGCGCCGAGGTCCACCTGCGGATCGCGGAGCGCCCGCGCGGCCGCGTGCGGGTCACCTTCCTCGACGTCGGTCAGGGGGACGCCGCGCTCGTGGACCTGCCGGACGGAAGACTCCTCGCGATCGACGCGGGCGGCGCGGTCGGCGGCGGGGTCGATCCGGGAGCGCGCGCGATCGTGCCGCTCCTGCGTGCGCGGCGGCGCGAGCGGATCGACGTGCTCGTCCTCTCGCACCCGCACCCGGATCACTACGGCGGCCTCACGGCCGTCCTCGACGCGATGGAGGTGGGTGAGATCTGGGACTCGGGCCAGGCCGCTGCGGAGGAGCCCGAGGGCGAGGTCGCGCGGATGCTCGCGCGCGCGGGTGTGCCGGTGCGCGGGCCGCGCGAGCTCTGCGGTCGCGCGCACGCGTTCGGCGGGGCCTGGCTCCGCGTGCTCTGGCCGTGCCCCGCGCACGACTCGGGCTGGGGCCCGAACGACAACTCGCTCGTGCTCGACCTGCGCTTCGGCGGGCGCCGGTTCCTCTTCACCGGCGACGCGGAGGCGCACGCGGAGTCGGCGCTGATCGCGAGGGAGCTCGGCGCGGTCGACGTGCTCAAGGTCGCGCACCACGGCTCGCGGACCTCCAGCGCGCGGGAGCTCCTCGCCGCGCTGCGACCCCGCGTGGCGGTGGTGAGCGCGGGCCGCGAGAACCGCTACGGCCACCCGCACCCGGAGGTGTGGGATCGGCTGCGGCGCGGGACCGAGTGCGCCCTGCGCACGGATCGCCACGGCGGCGTGATCGTCGAGACCGACGGCGCCACGCTCGACGTGCGGCCTACTCGAGGACGGTGCAGCCGATGAGGTCGAGCTCGACGGCGAGGCTCGCCTCGTCGCCCGCGTCGTTCGTCACGCCGCAGTCGCCGGTCACGCCGACCATCCCGCTGTCGCGCTCGGCGTACGGGATCTCGATCGCGCAGCCCGCGGTCCCACTGGTGAACGTCTCGCCGCCGATCACCGCCTCGACGTGGCCGGTGCCCGGCTCGGCGTCGGTCCGCTGCATGATCGTCACGCTGGTCAGCGGAGAGTCGTCCGACGGGGCGCCCGAGCCCCGGAGCTCGACGACGATGCCCCACGCGTCGGGCGCGACCTGCGCCATCTCGCACGAGCCCGTGATGAACCCGGTCGAGGCGTCGCGCTCCGGGACCTCGAGGCGGGTGTTCTCGGTGAACGTGAAGCCGCGCTCGGTGCCGCCGTAGCTGGCGATCACGCGGCCCCGGGCGGTGAGGTCGGTGTTCCCGCACGCGGTCAACGACACGAGCGCGGCGGCGGCGACGAGGAGGTGGCGAGTCATCACGAGCACGAGGTCAGCGAGTATCGTGCCACGCGTGTCGCGACGGCCAATTCGCGACCGCGGCGTCGTTCGCGCACCCCGGTTCACGGAGCCCGCGGGGCGCCGTGTGAACGGCCGGCTACTCGCCGATCGCGCGCTCGTAGACGCGGTACTTCTTGTAGACCTTCGCGCCCATCGACCGGATGCCGAGGTTGACGGGCGCGTTGTCCTCGAGGGTCCAGCTGAGCTCGCCCCACTCGTAGCCGAGCGCCTCCCCGCGCTTGGCGATCTCGACGTACAAGGCGTGGCTCAGCCCGCCGTACTTCTTCATGCCGCGGAGCTCGCTCGCGATGCCGAGCATCATCAGGCGCGCGCTCTTCGGGCGCTTCACCTTGAGGCGCCAGAGCAGCTTCGCGATCTGGATCGGGCCGAGCTTCCCGTCGAAGTCGCGGATCACCTCGTTCACGTTCGGGAGCGCGATGCAGATCGCGACCGGCTGCTCGTTCACCTCGGCGACGAACGCCAAGTCCTCGTCGAGGATCAGCCGGAGGTCCTCGCCCGTCTTCTTGACCTCCGCCGCGGTGGCGGGGACCCAGCCCCAGTTGTCGCGCCATGCGTCGTTGAAGATCCGCATGATGATGTCGAGCTCGCGGTCCATGTCGCGCTTGCGCACGGTCCGGAGCCGCACCTCGGGCATCTCCTTCACCGCGGACCACGCGCGCTCGGCGCGCGGCGGCATGTCGCCGACGTCGAAGCGCCACGCGAGGAGGTCCTTCACCTTCTCGAGCCCGGCCGCCTCGGCGACGCGACCTTGCCACGCGCGCGAGTGACCCATGAGGATCTGCGGCGGGTGCTCGAAGCCCTCGACGAGGATCCCGACCTCCTCGTTCATGTTGAGCGAGAGCGGCCCGCGCATGCGCTTCATGCCGCGCCGCGCGAGCCACTTCTCTGCGGCGTCGAGGAGCGCGGCGCCGACCGCGTCGTCGTCGATGGTGTCGAAGAAGCCGAAGAAGCCGAGGTCGGGCTCGTGCAGGCGGAGGTGCTCCTGATCGATCGTCGCGGACGTGCGCCCGACGAGGCGGCCGTCCTTCCACGCGGTGAAGAGCGTCACCTCGCCGCGCTGGAAGAACGGGTTCTTCGCCGGGGTGAGCCGATCGTGGATGTCCATCCGGAGCGGCGGCACCCACGCGGGATCGCCCGCGAACACCACACGCGCGGCGCGCACGAAGTCGTCGATGTCCTCGCCGGGCGTGTGCTCGCGGATCTCGATCGCCATCGCGCGCTGGGCTAGCACGCGTGCCGAGGGGGTGCGAGGAGCGGAGACCTAGCGCTTCGGGAGCGTCCCGACCATGTCCTCGGGGCGCACCGCAGCGCGGAATTCGTCTTCCGTCAGGAGGCCGAGCGCGAGGGTCGCCTCGAGCAGCGTCGTGCGCTCCTTGTAGGCCTTCTTCGCGATCTTCGCCGCGTTGTCGTAGCCGATCACCCGGTTGAGCGAGGTGACGAGCATGAGCGTCCCCTGCACGTAGCGATCGATGACCTCGTGGTCGGGCTCGATGCCCTGCGCGCAGCGCTCGTCGAAGCTGACCGCGGCGTCGGCGAGCAGGCGCGAGGACTGGAGGAAGTTGTACGCGATCACCGGCTTGAACACGTTGAGCTCGAAGTTGCCCTGGCTCGCCGCGAAGCCGATCGCCGCGTCGTTCCCCATCACCTGCACGCACACCATCGTGAGCGCCTCGCACTGCGTGGGGTTGACCTTGCCGGGCATGATCGAGCTCCCGGGCTCGTTCTCGGGGATGAGGATCTCGCCGATCCCGCAGCGCGGCCCCGACGCGAGCCAGCGCACGTCGTTCGCGATCTTCATGAGCGCGGCCGCCGCCTGCTTGAGCGCGCCGCTCGCGAGCACGAACGCGTCGTGACCCGCGAGCGCGGCGAACTTGTTCGGCGCGGTGACGAGCTCGCGGCCGGAGATCTCCGCGATCTTCGCGGCGACGAGCGCCGCGTAGCCCTCGGGCGCGTTGAGCCCGGTGCCGACCGCGGTCCCCCCGAGCGCGAGCTCGCGGAGCTGCGGGAGGCTCAGGCGGATGGAGGCAATCGCATTGTCGAGCTGCGCGGCCCAGCCGCTGATCTCCTGGCCGAGGGTGAGCGGCGTCGCGTCCATCAGGTGCGTGCGGCCGCACTTCACGACGTCCATCGTCGCGTCCGCCTTGGCGTGGAGCGTCCGGCTCAGCTGCGCGAGGCTCGGGAGCAGCCGCCCCTCGATCGACTCGACCGCCGCGACGTGCATCGCGGTCGGGTACGTGTCGTTGCTCGACTGCGAGCGGTTCACGTGATCGTTGGGGTGCACGGGCTTCTTGGACCCGAGCGTCCCGCCCGCGAGCTCGATCGCGCGGTTCGAGATCACCTCGTTGACGTTCATGTTCGACTGGGTGCCCGAGCCGGTCTGCCAGACGACCAGCGGGAAGTGCGCGTCGAGGGCGCCCTCGATCACCTCGTCGGCGGCGCGCACGATCAGCTCGCACAGCTCGGGCTCGAGCTCGCCGAGCTCGCGGTTCGCGAGCGCGGCGGCCTTCTTCAGGATGCCGAACGCGCGGATGATCTCGCGCGGCATGCGCTCGTCGCCGATCGGGAAGTTCGTCTTGGAGCGCATCGTCTGCGCGCCGTAGTAGGCGTCGGCGGGGACCTCGACGGTGCCCATCGTGTCGGACTCGGTGCGGGTGGCCATGCGCGCGGAGTACCGCCGTGACGCCCATCGTTCAAGGGCAGACGCGCGTGAGCTGGACCTCTCCGTCGGAGTGGGCGACGTAGACCGCGCCCCCGAGCGTGATCGCCCCGATCGACGCGTCGATGGGGCCCGTGCCGGTCGCGACGACCCGATCGGGAGACAGGACCGTCCCGTCCCGCGCGACCCGCGTGACGTGGAGGGCGCCCGCGCCATCGGCGAACGCTACGACGAACGCGGTCCCGTCGAACGTGATGGCGAGCGCGCCGGGGACGATCACCGTGGCGCTGAGGGTCCGCATCGCCGTGACCGTCAGCGCCGTGTCGAGCGCGACGAACTGGACCCGCGCGGCGTCCGCGAAGACGACGCCGAACCCGGAGCCATCCCACTTCGCGTCGATCCCGTGGAGCTCTGCGATCCCCGTGACGAACGCCTCGTGCGCCCGCGGCGAGCCACCCGTGGCCGGGAGGCGGGCCGCGCGCAGATCGAAGGCGCCGCTGCCCGCGTCCGCGTAGACGAGGAGGAGCTCGTCGAAGGTCGCCGCGAGGGCGCCCACCACCGCCACGCTCCCGTCGAGCGAGAGGCGGAACGTGAGCGGGGCGTCGGCACCGTGCCGCGCCGACCGCCAGAAGACTTGCTGCACCGAGCCCGCGTCGTCCGCGGTCCACGCGATGGCGTCGTGGGTCTCGGTCGAGGCGACGTCGAAGGCTCCGGTGAGCGTGCCCCGCACCTCGTCGTCCGAGCCG
Organism: Sandaracinaceae bacterium; assembly: GCA_041918555.1. Taxonomy (GTDB): domain Bacteria; phylum Myxococcota_A; class Polyangia; order Polyangiales; family Sandaracinaceae; genus JACKEC01. Next base: position 3,561 of record JAYRVK010001173.1, on the reverse strand, counting down.
AGCGGGGTCCCGCCCGCGTCCGCCGCGTGCAGCGCGATACGGGTGGCTCCGTCGGACGCCGCGACGTGGACGCCCCCGCTCCAACCGGACGCCGCCACCCCGCCCGCCGCGGGCGGGTCGAGCTCGAACAGCAAGGCGTCGCCGCCGGCGCCCGCCGCGTCGAGCCGGACGACCCGCACGCCGCCCTCGATCGGGGTCGCCGCGACGTACATCGACGCGCCCCCAAACGCGATCACGGGGCCGGCCGGGCCCGCCACGGCGCCGAGCGCCGAGAGCTGCCGCGTCTCCTCGACGCACGCGCCCGCGGCCACGCAGTCGAGCGCGGTCGAGCACACCTGGTCTGCGGCGCACGCGCCGTGATCCGGCGACGCGAAGCACGTCCCGCTCGCGCTGCACTCGACGCTCGCGCAGGAGCCGCCGGCGGGCGCGCACTCGGCCGCGCTCGCGCATGTGGGCGTGCCGCACCCTTCCGGCGCCTCCTCCGCGCAGCGGTCCTCGACGCAGCGACCGCCCAGGCACGCGACCGCCGCGGGGTCGCTCGCGGGACAGCTCACCCCCAGACAGCTCCGCGTGAGCAACACCGTGACGACGCGGAGACCGCCGTCGAGCGAGACGCGGACCGGCCGCTCGACGACCAAAGCGCCCGCCGCGTCGACCGCGCGCACGCGCAAGCGGCGCTCCCCGCGCGGGAGTGTTCGCTCGAGGACGCGCACCCCGAGGCCCCAGTCACGCGCCGCGCTCGCCTCGACCCGCGTGACGCCGACCTCTCCATCGATCGAGACCTCGACCGCGGCCATCTCCTGCCCGGGGAGCAAGTCCGTACGCACCTGGACGACGAGCGTCGCCGCACCGTCGTCGCAGCCGGCCGCGACCAGCAGCGCGAACAGGACCCCTCGGATCGCCCGCCCCATCGAGCAGCATTCTAGCCCAGGGAACGTAGATGGATGGACCGAGCCCAGACCGGCGCGCAGCGCAGGCCCAATGCGCGGGCGCCCGCTCACGGGCAGATGCGGGAGAGCCACAGGTGGAACAGCCCGGTGCTCGCGTGGAAGGCGACGTAGAAGGACCCACCCGCCGCGGTCATGTCGATGCTCGAGGAGACGTCGGCCCCGGGGTCCACCAGCCTCTCGAGGGCCAGCACCGTCCCCTCCCCCGTGACCCGCGCGAAGTGGAACGCGGCGCGCGCGTCGAGCCAGACGATGCCGAACGCGGTGCCATCGAACGCGACGGCGACGCCCGATGTGCCGGCAAGCCCGCCCACCACGACCGGCGCCGCCACCGGCTCGAGCCGTGCCGTGAACGACGCGAAGCGCACGACTCCGTCCTCCGCGGCGTAGGCCACGCCGAGGTGGGCGCCCCCGTACGCCGCGTCGAGGACGACCGCGGTCCCGAGGTCCGGGATGAGGAGACGGTCGTCGAGCGGAGCCGAGCTCCGCTCGCCGATGCGGCCCGCGCGGATGTCGACCGGCCCGGCGAGGGCATCGGTGTACACGGCGATGAACGCGTCGCTGGCGAACACGAGGCTCCCCATCACCGCGAGGCTCGGGTCGGGGGACACGCGGCCGAACACGCCGCTGGCGCCGTCCCGCGGCGCCACGTGATACAGGACTTGCTGCGTCCCGGTCGCGTCATCGGTCCACGCGACCGCGTCGTACGACCCGGAGGAGGCCGCGTCGTAAGGGCCGGCCTGCGACAGGAGGTTCAACGTCGTCTGGGTCCCCACGAACGCACCGCTCGGGTCGAGCGGCTGGATGACGAGGGCGGCGGCCTCATCGCTCGCGGTCAGCGTCGCGCCCCCCGGCCACGCCCCGACGCGCGCGTCGATTACGCGGGACTGGACGAGGTCAAGGGGCGGCGACGCCGGCATCCCGCCGAGGTCGAGGCGCGCCGAGCGCACGGCCGGCAGGACCAGGCTCTCTATGGGCGACCAGACCACGTGGAGCCCGCCGACCGAGGCGGTGATCCGGGGCCCGATTTGCGGGAGCACTCCGCCGGAGGGCAGCTCCATCGACCACTCGGAGCACGAGGTCTCCATGCAATCGAGCGTCGTCGAGCACACCTCGCCTGCCGCGCACGCCGCGTGATCGGGCGCCGCGAAGCACGCCCCGCTCGCGCTGCACTCGACCGTCGCGCACGCGCCCGCGACCGGTGCGCAGTCGGCCGCCGTCGCACAGGCGCGCGCGCCGCACGCGGCCGCGTCCTCTTCCACGCAGCCGTCCTCCACGCAGCGGCCGCCGAGGCACGCGATCGCCGCGGGATCGCCGGCCCCGGGGCACGTCACGCCCTGACAGTCCCGCGTGAGCAACACGGTGACCACGCGGACGCCGCCGCCATCGACGGTGACGCGCACCGGCCGCTCGACCACGGTGGCACCGGCGGCGTCGACCGCCGCGACCCGCAGCCGATGCGTGCCGCGCGCGACCGCGCGCTCGAGCACGCGCACGCCGAGGCCCCAGTCGCGCGCGGTGCTCGCGTCGACGCGGGTCACACCGACCTCGCCCTCGATCGCCACCTCGACCGCCGCCAGCTCCTGGCCCGGCAAGAGATCCGTCCGCACCTGCACGACGAGGGTCGCCGCCTCGCCGTCGCACCCGGCGGCGATGACCATCGCGAGCACCACGCCTCGCGTCGCCTCCCGCATCGCTCAGCATCGTACCAGAGCGGGCCGGTCTCGGACCCGGCGCTTCCAGCTCACGGACCGCAGACGTGACCAACGCAGACACCGTCGGTGCAGACGCGCGACACGCAATCGAGGTCCGTGTCGCAGGGAGCCCCGGGCGCCTGCCTCGGCCTGCAAGTGCCCTCCACGCACTCCAAGGGGCGCTCGCACACCTCGAAGCATCGCTCGGCATCGAAGCAGCCCTCTTCGCACCACCATGTATGTGGACCGCACGCAAAGTAGCCCGACCGCGCGCACGCCTCACCCTCCGCCAGCGGGCCTACGCACCGCCCGTCCACGCAGACGCCCGAGCGACACTCCGAGGGCTCCGTGCAAGTGGCACCTCGTGGGGCGAGCCGCTGACACCGGCGGACCGCACACGCAATGGTCGTCCCGCCAGCAGTCCCCGCCGAGCTCGCGGTCCACGTCGGAGCAGACCCCCTCCCAGCAGTCGAGGCCGACCGCGCACTCGTCGTCCCAGATCCCATTGCAGGCCGCGCCCAGACCGCGCCGGGCCGCCGTGCAGACGCTCTCGCGGCCGTTCCAGTCGCAATGCGACGACCCCTCGCACCAATCGGAGGGCTCGCACACCTCGCCGATCGGGATCACTCGCTCGCAGGTCCTGGCGAGGCAGTTGCCCCCGTCGCAGGTCGACCCGAACCCGTAACCGACTTCACACGAATCGCCGGGTCGTCGAAGGCCGTGGGCCCAGGGGACCTCGCTCAGGTAGACGTCGCAGTCGCTCGCGCCCGCGAGCGCAGCCAGGTATGCGTAGGCGCCAGCTCCGTCCCACCGCTGCGCGCCAGCGCGCACCCATTCTCCGGTGACCCGGGCTCGCTCCTCGCAGTGCGTCGCGAGCTCGGCCGCTGCGCCCTCCGCGCGATCCGCGCCGCAGCGGCATG
>JAYRVK010001172.1:0-9494 GCA_041918555.1 Sandaracinaceae bacterium | reverse complement strand
TGGTGGTGCTCGGCGCGACGGGGAGCGCACTGCGCAGCTCGACGTGGTCGTAGACCTCCCCGTTGAAGACCATCGTGGCGTCTCCGCGCGTCATCGGCTGCGCGGCGTCCTCGGTGAGGTCGACGATGGCGAGCCTCCGATGCCCGAGGAAGAGCTCGTGCGTCGCCGAGACGTCCAGCCGCGCGAGGCCCGCTCCGTCGGGGCCGCGGTGCGCGAGCGAGTCGACGGCGGCGCGCACGGTGCGTTCGTCGAACCGTCCGCGCGGGGCCAGCACGCCGAGGATCCCGCACATCAGCCGAGCAAGTCCCCGAGGAGCGCCGCATACGCGTCGACGCCGCTCGCCAGCGAGAAGTGAGACCGCGTACGCTCGCGCGCTTCGGCGAGGGGCCCGCGCTCGATCGGCCGCGTCGCGATCACCTCCGCGGCCCGCTCGAGGCTCGCCTCGTCGAGCTCCGCGAGCGCGATCCCGGTGCCCGCTCGCTCCACCCAGCGACGCACGTCGTCGTTGCCTCCCCACGCCACGGGGTGGACGCCCGAGGCGAAGAATTCGCCGAGCTTCGTGGGCATGGCACCGCGATTGGCGAAGGTCGCCTCGCGCAGGACGAATCCCCAGTCCATCGCGCGCACCCAACCCGAGACCCGATCGTGGCTCACCGACCGCACGGTGGTGCGCGCAGGATCGATCCCGGCTCGCGCGATGCGATCGCGCAATTCGGCTTGCTGGCGGGTGAGCCCGACGAAGCATGCGTCGCCGCGGCGCGCGAGCACGCGAGCGACCACGTCGAGCATCTCGTCGATGCGATACGCCTGATTGATTGCGCCGACGTGTCCGAGCACGAGCCGGCCGGCGAGGGGTCTCGCCTCCTCGGGCACGGGCGCGCTGGAGCGCAGGACGAAGTCCTCGTAGTCGACGCAGGTCGGGATGCAGAGCACGGGGACGCCGGTCCAGCGCCCGAACACATGGTGGCGGACGTCGCTCGCTGCGACCTCCGTGAGCATCACGATCGCGCACGCGTTCCGGTAGAGCCTGCGCTCGACGGAGCGCGCGGCGCTCAGCGCGGCCTCGTTCGTGAACCACGCGTTGTGGTCGAGCCGCTCGTCGACCCAGTAGCCGCGCGTGTCGAACACGAAGGGGACGCCGCGCAGCGCCTTGAGCGCGAGCGCGGCGAGGCCGGCGAGGTGGCTCCGCGCGTGGACGAGGTGCGGCCGCGGCAGCGTGAGCGCGCGTGTGATCGCGGCGCGCACGTTTGCCACGCGGTCGGGCCCGTAGGGGAGCGGCTCCCACGCCACGCCGTGCTCCGCGAGGCGCGCCCGTACGTGGGCGACGCGGGCCGCGTCCTCGCGATCCTCCGCGCTCTCCAGCGAGAGAATCCGGTACCGGAGCCCGCGCGCCGCGAGCGCACACACGGGGCGCAGGACCTGCGAGTACCCGAGCGGGGAGCCCAGCCCCGTGAAGCTGATGTAGAGGATCTCGCTCACGGGGCCGTCGGGGGGCGCGTGATCGGGTGCTGTCGGCGCCAGTCTGCGAGCCCGGGGATCGCGTCGGTGATGAAGAACGTGCGGTCCTCCGCGCCGCGATGCGAGAAGCCCCAGCGGAGCTGGGCGCCGTCGCCGAAAGAGCGGAGCTGCCACTGGACGTCCTCGGTCGGGTGGCGCCACGCGAGCACCGAGTCGCGGCTCCCTGGGACGGTGACACGCAAATTGGTTTCCGGGCTCCAGAACGTCAGGCGCGCGCTCTGGCTGCCCACACGCTCGGCGTTGCCCTCGACGAAGTGGACGGCGTTGCCTCCGACGAAGAGTCCGCGGGCCGGTCCGATGGCGCGGGCGCTGTTGCGCTCGATGTAGGCGCCGACCACGGTCGAGTAGCTGGCCTCCTGCAGGAGCGCGATGGACTGCTCCCGCGCGGTCTCGAGGGTCGGGCCCACGTACACGTTGCCGAGGAACGAGTCGTCCACGATCGCATGCGGCGTGCCGAGGATCTCGGCCCCCGCGATCAGGCTCGCGTTCGCGTCGCCCCCACGCACCGAGATGCCCGTCCCGCACTGGACGATCAGGACGTTGGTCCAGCGCTGCGTGTTCGCGTTCGCGTAGCTCGCGCAGTGGCCCTCGAGACATTCGCACCGGCCGTCGCACGCGCAGTCCGTGTCCGCGCTGCAGCTCCGCTCGTCCTCGAGCCGCGAGTGCGCGCGGATCGCCGTCTCGATCCTCCGGACCCAGAGGTTGTCGATCCGGACGCCGTGGGTGCGCACGTCGACTCCCACGCCGCCGCGCGCGGGGCCTCGGCCCTCGACGGTCAGGTCGCGGAGGGTCGAGTGCCGCGCCCGAGACGTCAGGCGGAGGCCGACGAAGTCGCCGCTCACGCGGAGCACCGCCCCGCGCGCCTCGAGGATCACGCGCCGGTCGATCCGCAGCGCGACGCCGTCTCCGTCGGCGTCGTCGAGGCGCAGGATCGCGCCTTCCGGGAGCGCGAGGGGCGTCCCGAGGCCAGCGGGCTCGCGCGGCAGGGTGGCCACGGCCCGCGCGAGCGCGGGGGCCGCGTCGTGCTCGCCCGTCGGGTCGACGCACTCGCCGCGGACGACGACGTCTCCGGCTCGCTCGCACTGCGGCCCCTCGCTCGGCGGGCGCGGAGACTCGATCTCGTCGGGGCTCGGTCCGGCGCACGCGAGCGCCAGGACGTACGGCGCCCATCGCGCGCTCACGCCACGGACACTTTCGAGCGGAAGTAGTCGATCGTGTGACGGAGGCCCTCTACGAGGGGGACCGACGGGTCGAAGCCCAGGATCTCCCTCGCGAGCGTGATGTCGGGGCGGCGCTGCTTCGGATCGTCCGCGGGGAGCTCGCGCCGCACGAGCGGTCGGTCGACGCCGGTCAACGACATGACCTGCTCGGCGAGCTCGCGGATCGTGAACTCGACGGGGTTCCCGAGGTTGACGGGGCCCGTCTCGGTGGGGTGCTCCATGAGCGCGACCAAGCCGTCGACGAGGTTCTCCACGTAGCAGAAGCTGCGCGTCTGCTGGCCTTCCCCGTAGATCGTGAGCGGCTCACCGCGGAGCGCCTGGACGATGAAATTGCTGACGACGCGCCCGTCGTCGACCGCCATGCGCGGACCGTAGGTGTTGAAGATGCGCGCGACGCGGATCTCCACGCCCTCCTGCCGATGGAAGTCGAAGCACAGGGTCTCGCTGCAGCGCTTGCCCTCGTCGTAGCAGCCGCGCGGACCGATCGGGTTCACGTTCCCGTGATAGCTCTCGACCTGCGGGTGCACGTCGGGATCGCCGTAGATCTCGCTGGTGGACGCCTGCAGGAAGCGCGCGCCGGTCCGCGCCGCGAGGCGCAGCCCGTTGATCGTGCCGACGACGTTCGTCACGACGGTCTTCACCGGGTCGCGCTGGTAGTGGACCGGGCTCGCCGGGCACGCGAGGTTGTAGATCCGATCGGCCGGCGTGAAGTACGGCTCGGTCACGTCGTGCTCGAACAGCGTGAAGCGCGGGTGGTCCAGGAGGCTCGCCACGTTTTCGCGTGAGCCGGTCGACAGGTCGTCGATCGCCATCACCTCGTGGCCGGCGCCGAGGAGCCGCTCGCAGAGGTGCGAACCGACGAAGCCGGCTCCACCGGTCACGACGACGCGCACACCGCACCTCCGATCGTCCCGATCGCCTCGACCTCAGGGCACGCCATGCTCGACCTCCGTTGCGCCCGCGCGTCCTACCGTTCGGCGCGCGGCGATGCAACCGCCGTCCACTCGGAGAAGTCCTGGCCGATCAGGCTCTCGAGCGCGCGTACCTCCGCTGCGTAGTGATGCGCCAGCTGCGCCCGTTGCATGGGGAGGAGGGGCGCGTTCGGCGCGGAGCGCCGCGCCAACCGGTCGACGAGGCGCGGCACCCCCATGCGCTTGATGGCGACCCGGATCGGATCGAGCCGCGACCGCGCCAGCGCCTCGGCGATCTTGACGCGCGCCTCATAGAGCGCACGCACGCGGTAGGTTCCGGCCGCGTTGACCCGCTCGTGCAACGCGGTCGGCTCGAACGCGGGGTCGACGCCGATCGCTTCGCATGCGCGCCGGAGCAGGGTGTCTGGGGCGCTCGCCAGCTCCTCGTAGCGCAGCACCGTGATCCGCCCGAATCGCTCGACGAAGGGCCGCAGGTGCTTCGCGTAGCGTCCCTCCTCCAGGATCTCGTGCGGATCGTCCCGAGACGGGTCCGCGCAGAGCTCCTCGAACGTGAAGGGCAGCCGGTGTCGGCCGGCGAGCATCTGGTAGTGCGAGTGCGCGCGGGCGACGGGGTCCCTCAGCATCACGAGGATCACGGCGCTGGGGGTGAGCGCGTGCAGGGTCTCCGCGCAGTGTGCAGCCATCAGACCGGGTGAGATGTCGCCGCGGGCGCTGTGGTCTCCGGCGGCGTCGAAGAGGCGCTCGTACGGCGAGAGACCGTGGGTCTGGTAGAGGCTCGGGCGCCCGCCCCAGCCCCGGAACCAGTTCACCTCCTTGTGCTCGGGGACGAAGACCTCGGGGTGCTCCGCCAGGCACTCGTAGAGCCACGTCGTGCCGGCCTTCTGTGCGCCGATGCAATAGAAGGTCGGCAGCACTCAGCTGCCCCGGACGCCGATGCCGTCGTACGTGAAGCCCATCGCGCGGAGCCCGTAGCCCGACCAGATGTTGCGGCCGTCGACGAGGAGCGGCCGGCGCATGAGCTCCCGGAGGCGCTCGAAGCTCGGGTTCTGGTACTGCCGCCACTCGGTCATGAGGCAGAGCGCGTCGGCGTCGCGCGCCGCCTCGTACGCGTCGTCGACCATCGTGATCGAGCTCCCGTAGCGCGCCATCGCGTGGGCGCGCGCCTCCGGATCGTGCGCGCGGACCTCGACGCCGTCGGCGAGCAACGCGTCGATCAGGGTGAGCGCCGAGCTCTCGCGGATGTCGTCGGTGCGCGGCTTGAAGCTCACGCCCCACACCGCGACGCGCTTGCCGCGCAGGTCGTCGTCGAAGTGGTGGCGCAGCTTGCGGAAGACCACGCCCTTCTGCCGCTCGTTCACGCGGTCGGTGGTCGAGGCGAGCTCGAGCTCCATCCCGTGCTCGCGCGCGGTGTGGACCAGCGCCTTCACGTCCTTCGGGAAGCAGCTCCCCCCGTAGCCCGGGCCCGCGTAGAGGAACTTCGCGCCGATGCGCTCGTCGCTCCCGACGCCCAAGCGCACCGCGTGTACGTCCGCGCCCACGCGCTCGCACAGCATCGCGACCTCGTTCATGAACGAGATCCGCATCGCGAGCATGGTGTTCGACACGTACTTCGTGAGCTCTGCGCTCGCGGGATCCATCCACACGATGCGATCGCGATCGAGGCACACCGGGTGATAGAGCCGGCTCATCACCTCGCGCGCGAAGGCGTCGTCCTCGTCGCAGCCGACGACCACGCGGTCGGGCCGCAGGAAATCGCCGACGGCGTCGCCCTCCTTGAGGAACTCCGGGTTCGACACGACGTGCACGCGGTGCTTCGCGTCCTTCACCAGGCGGCGCACGCGCGCGTTGGTCCCGACGGGGACGGTGCTCTTGAGGACCAGCACGACCTCGCGCGTCGCGTGCTCGGCGACCGCCTTCGCGACGGCATCCACCGCCGAGAGGTCGGCGCCTCCGTCGCGCCGCGGCGGCGTGCCGACCGCGACGAACACGGCGGTCGCCTCGCCGATGGCGGCGGCGATGTCGGTCGTGAAGCGGAGCCGGCCGCCGGCCGCGCACCGCGCCACGATCGCGTCGAGGCCCGGCTCGAAGATCGGGATCTGGCCCGCGCGCAGCGCCGCGACCTTCTCTTCGTTCACGTCGGCGCAGATGACGTCCTGCCCCGTCTCCGCGAAGCACGCGCCGCTGACGAGGCCGACGTACCCCGTGCCGACCATGCAGAGCTTCATGTGGACCGATCCTCCTCGCGCTCGTTGCGCCGCGTTGGCGTAGCGTTCGCGCTCCCCCCGAGCAACCGCCAACTCAGTGCGCGGGCGGCGCGAGCGTCTTCTCGCGCGCGGACTCTTCGTACACGCGCCGGTCCGTGTCGATGTACGTCGCGATCGCGCCCGCGATGGCGCGGGCGATGTGGCGCGCGGTGTCGAGCTGCGCGGCGTCCGGGCGCGACGGGATCCCGGTCGCGGGGTCGAACGTACAGAGGAGGTCCTTGCGGATCTCGATCCCGAGCGAGCTCGGGCGCTCGGGGGAGCGCCGGAACTCGGTCACCACCTCGGTCGCGTCGAGATGGCGCCGCACGTGCTGGTAGGCCTCGAGCGCGGCCAGGACGTGCGCGCGCTCGTCCTTCCGGACCCGGCGGAAGCGGTGGATGTAGCCGCGCAGCGCGTCGGCCTCGGCGAGGCGGAGGTTCGTGTCGAGCAGCATCGTCCACACCGCCTCGTAGGCCGGCACGCCGACCGTCTCGGGGTGGGCCTCGCCGAAGCGGCGCCGCAGGTACCGGAAGAAGTGCCAGACCTGCGCGCGCATCTCGATGCCGCCGTCGGGGATCGGGTACGGGTGGTTGTGCGTGACCCGGAAGCCCGAGCGCTCGAGGTTCAGGCTCACGCGGTCGCGCAAGATGCGGCTGCAGGTCGACTCCGCGAGCAGATCCGGGAACAGCGGGTCGAAGACCCCGTGGGTCATCCGCGAGTTGCGCTGGTAGCTGAGGGGCAGGCTGACGATCGAGAGGTCGGCGCGCTTGGTCCGGCTCGCGTGCTCCTCGTCGTACGTGTGGATCGCGATGCCGATGAGTCCGTCGGCGAGCACCGCCTCGATCCCCTCGGAGATCGGATCGTAGCAAGAGTCGAGCAGATCGGTCGCCTCGTCGTGGCGCAAGACCCGGCCGTAGAGCGGCCCGATCGCGAGCGTCTCGAGCGGCTCGGCGTCGTCGGCGAGGGTGCGGCCGGGGAAGCGGTTGAAGTCGAGGAGCACGCGCGCGATCCGACACCGCGCGTACGTGCGCAGGCCGAGCGTCGCCGCGAGCTCCGACGCGACGAGGTTCGCGCCCCAGTCGCGCATCGACACGTGCCGCGCGGCGAGCTCGGTCGGATCCAGGCGCGGCGTGACGCCGTCCGGTCCGAAGTAGAACCGCGCGGGGATCGCGCCCCCATCGTGCGGCGTGTAGATGGCGATCCGATCCACGAGCGCCTCGGGCAGCCCGTGCTCGCCCGTCGCGGTCACCGGGACGATCTCGAGGGGAGGATCGCAGGGCTGATCGAAGTCGAACGGGCTCGCGGCCATGCGGTGCGGAAGCGTGACACGAAAAGGCCCTTGCGCCGGTCCGGTTGACTCCGGCGCCGCGACGAAGCATCGAACGAGACGTCGCATGCGGGTCGCCCTCGTCTCGGACGTCCACTCGAACCTCGTCGCGCTCGACGCCGTCCTGGCCGAGATCGACGAGCTCGGGGTCGACCGCGTGATCTGCCTCGGCGACATCGTCGACCTCGGTCCGCAGCCGTCGGAGACCATCGCGCGCCTGCGCGAGCGCGGCGTCGCCTGCATCCAAGGCAACCACGACCCGCTCGACGACGGGCCCACGATCCCGTTCCTCGCCGACGTCGAGGCGTGGACGCGCGCGCAGCTGTCGGGCACCGACCTCGACTGGCTCCTGGGCCTCCCCGGCGAGCTCGCGATCGACCTCGACGGAACGCGGCTCCTCTGCGTCCACGGCTCGCCCCGCTCGTTCCGCGACGACATCCTCGCGTCCACCCCCGACGACCGGCTCCGCGAGTGGACCGCGGGGCTCGAGTTCGACGTGATGGCCTGCGGGCACACGCACGTGCAGCTCCTGCGGCGCCTCGACACGCGATGGATCGTCAACGTGGGGAGCACGGGGCAGCCCTTCGCCGCGCCGTTCGCGGGGGAGGGCTCGCCGACGCTCCTGCCGTTCTACGAGTGGGCGATCCTCGAGGGCGGCCGGCGCCCCCACGTCGATCTGCGCCGCACGCCCGCGGACCGCGCCGCGCTCGAGCGGGCGACGCGGGCGTCGGGGATGCCCCACGCCGAGGCGTGGCTCGCGCAGTGGCGGTGGTGACGGGCTACGGCGCGCGCGACGCCGCGTAGCGCGCCGCGAGCTCGTTCACGTCGGCGTTCTCGAGCGTGCCCCCGTCGAGCCCCTCGATCGTCGCCTGCAGCATCGCGCGTCCGAGCTCCACGTTGGTCGTCGCCATGCCCTTCGAGACCGCGCGCATCGGCCGGTACACGACGCGCATCAGCCGATAGCTGAGGGGGACGCCCTCCGCGCGCGCCTCGACCGGGTGGATGTAGCCTGGACGAAAGCAATTCAACTTGCGCAGGCCGAGCGCCTTCAGCGCCTCCTCGGTCTCGCCCTTCACCCGGGCCCACATCATGAAGGACTTCGCGTTCGTCCCCTGTCCGCTCAGGAACTGGAACGCGGCGTCCGGGGCGCGCTCCTTCATCGCGGCGGCCGCGGTCAGCGCGAGCTCGTAGGTCACGTGGCGATAGTGCGCGTCGTCCCTCGCCTGCCCCGCCGAGATCCCGAGGCAGTAGTGACAGGCAGAGGCGCCCTCGAAGAGCCCGGCGACGCCCGACAGGTCCGCCAGATCCTCGACCACGGCGTCGCGCACGTGCGCGAGCCCGAGCGGCCGGCGCGTCACCGCGACCACCTCTTCGACGCGCGGATCGCTCGCCGCCTGCCGCACCGCCTGGGAGCCCGCGGTCCCCGTCGAGCCGAACACGACGATCTTCACGGCGGTCTTCATGGGTTGCGAGCCCTGCGCCCGCAAGCCCGTGGCCTGCGCGATGCGGCCACGGGTCGCGACGGAGCTCGGGGGTCGATGCTACGCTGACGCCCGGTGCGATCAGTCCGCAGCGCCGGGCTCGCCGCCTTGCTGGTGATGGGGAGCGCGCTCGGTGCCCGGGCGCAGGAGCGGCCGAGCGCCGCGCTCCTCGCGACCACCTCCTCGGGCGAGCTCCCCTCGGGGGCGCCGGCGAGCTTGGACCGCGTCCTGCGGAGCGAGCTCGACGCGCTCTCGCGCGTGCGCGTCCAGGGAGGCGCGGCGCTGCGCCTCGAGGACGTCCGGCTCGCGCTGGGCTGCGAGGGCGAGACCCACGCCTGCCTGGGCGCCGTCGCGCGCGAGCTCGGCGTGCGGGTGTTGCTCGTGCCGAGCCTCGATCGCGTCGGCGCCGAGCTCGTGCTCGGCGTCGCGATCTACGACGCCGAGACCGACGAGCCGCCGCGCCAGGTGACCCGGCGCGGGGCCGGCGCCGACCCCCGAGCCGCGCGCTTCGGCGGGGTCGCGGGCCGCCGCGCGGAGCTGCGCGGGGTCGAGGCGCCGGACGCGCGCGTCGAGCGGCCCCCCGAGCCTAGCGCCGAGCCGCCCCTCCTCGATCCGGCCCCGCCGACGGGACGCCGCGGAGGCCCCGACGACGCCCGCGTCGCGAGCGCGGGCGTCCTGACGTTCGCGGGCGTGGCCGCGGCCGCGCTCGGGATCGGCTTCGGGGTGTCCACCCTCGAGCGCGCCGCCGCGTACGAGCGCGCGCCGACCGACAC
>JAYRVK010001171.1:0-5543 GCA_041918555.1 Sandaracinaceae bacterium | reverse complement strand
GTGCTCCGCGGCCTCGCCAAGCCGACCGACTGCCCCGCGTTCGGCACGCGCTGCACGCCCGAGCGCCCGCTCGGCGCGACCATGGTGAGCGCCGAGGGCGCGTGCGCCGCGTACCACGCCTACCGCACCGCGGGACGGGAGCGCGGGTGAGCGCGCTCCACGAGAGCCTGCGCCGCAGGCAGCGCGAGAGCGCGGAGGTCGCGGCGGCGCGGATCGAGCGCGACGGGGCGCGCCTCGTCGAGTGCGCGCGCGCGCTCGCGTCCGCGTTCGACGCGGGCACCATCCACGTCGTGCGTGGGGAGGAGGACGTGCTCGGATGAGCGACGAGGGCGAGGCCTGCCCGATCCCGGCGAGCCGCTACGGCCGCGTCGTGCTCGGCCACGGGAGCGGAGGCCGCCTCAGCGCGGATCTCCTCGCGGAGGTCTTCCTCCCGGGCTACGGCGAGCGCGGGCCCGACGCGCGCGAGGACGCGGCGACGCTGAGCCCCGACGCCGAGCGCATCGCGGTGACCACGGACGCGTTCGTCGTCCACCCGCGCACCTTCCCGGGCGGCGACATCGGCTCGCTCGCGGTGTACGGGACCGTCAACGACCTCGCGGTGGCGGGCGCGCGCCCCGAGTGGATCACCGCCGCGTTCATCCTCGAGGAGGGCCTCGCGCTCGGCGAGCTCGCGGCGATCGTCGCGTCGATGCGGCGCGCGTGCGAGCGCGCCGACGTGCGGCTCGTCGCGGGGGACACCAAGGTCGTCGATCGCGGCAAGGGCGACGGCCTGTTCGTGACGACCACGGGCATCGGGCGGATCCCCGCGGGGCGCGCGCTCTCGGCGACGCGCGCGCGGCCCGGCGACGCCGTGCTCGTCAGCGGGACGATGGGCGACCACGGGATGGCGATCCTCAGCGTGCGCGAGGGCCTGCGGCTCGAGGGCGCGATCGAGAGCGACGCGGCGCCGCTCACCGAGCTCGTCGAGGCCGTCCTCGCGGCCGCGCCCGAGACGCGATGCATGCGCGACCCCACGCGCGGCGGCCTCGCGAGCGCGCTCCACGAGCTCGCCCTCGCGTCGGGCGTGAGCGTCCTCTGCGAGGAGGCGCGCGTCCCCGTCGGCGCGGCGGTACGCGGCGCGTGCGAGCTCCTCGGGCTCGATCCGCTCTACGTCGCCAACGAGGGCAAGCTCGTCGCGATCGTCCCGGAGGCCTCGGCGGACGCGGCGCTCGACGCGATGCACGCGCACCCGCTCGGCCGCGCCGCGGCGCGGGTCGGGCGCGTGACGGAGCGCGCGCTCAGCCCGGTCGTCCTCGAGACCGCGCTCGGGACCCGCCGCACCCTCCCGCTCCTCGCCGGTGAGGCGCTCCCGCGGATCTGCTGAGGTGCGCGCGCGTGTGGAGTACCCTCGGCCGCGTGACGCGGGAGCTCGGTGGATGCACGAGATGAGCATCGCGCTCCACCTCGTCGACGCGGTCCGCGCGCGGGCCGAGGGCGCGCGCGTGGTCCGGGTCCGCGTGCGGATCGGCGAGCTCGCGGTGGTCCTCCCCGACGCGCTGCGCTTCGCGTTCGAGGTGGCCTGCGAGGGGACCGCCCTCGACGGAGCACGGCTCGAGATCGAGCAGGTCCCCGGGCAGGAGCTGCTCCTGTGCGAGATGGAGGTCGTCTGACATGTGCGCGACGTGCGGCTGCGGGATGGACCACGAGCACGCGCACGAGCACGATCACGCGCACGACCACGCGCACCGGGTGCTGCGGCTCGAGCAGGCGATCCTCGCGAAGAACGACGCGATCGCGGAGCGCAACCGCGGCTTCTTCCGCGGGCGCGGGGTGACTGCGCTCAACCTCGTGAGCTCGCCGGGCGCCGGCAAGACGAGCGTCCTCGAGCGCACGATCCGCGCGCTCGCCGGCGAGATCCCGGTCGCGGTGATCGAGGGCGATCAGGCGACCGATCGCGACGCCGCGCGGATCCGGGCCGCGGGCGCGCGCGCCGTGCAGATCAACACCGGCACCGGCTGCCACCTCGACGCGGCGATGATCGAGGGCGCGCTGGACGCGCTCGCGCTCGCGCCCGGCGACCTCCTCGCGATCGAGAACGTCGGCAACCTCGTGTGTCCGGCGCTCTTCGACCTCGGCGAGCACGCGAAGATCCTGGTGTGCTCGGTGACGGAGGGCGACGACAAGCCGCTCAAGTACCCCCACATGTTCCGCGCGAGCCGCCTGATGCTCCTCAACAAGATCGATCTGCTGCCACACGTCGACTTCGACGTGGGCCGGTGCGTCGAGCGCGCGCGGAGCGTCCGCCCCGACCTCGAGGTGATCGAGCTGTCGGCGCGCGACGGGACCGGCTTCGACGCGTGGCTCGACTGGCTCCGCGCTCAGGGCGCCGCCCCGGTCTCGCAGAAGCCGAAGGCGGGGTAGCAGGCGGTCGTCGGGTCGCCGACCGGCGCGACGCAGAGCTGGTCGTAGCGCCCGGACGGCGTGAGCACCTCGTCGTCGCCCATCGGCGCGATGCGATGGAACGCGAGCCCGCCCTCGACCTCGATGCCCGTCGTCCCGAGGCCGCAGCGCGCGCCGTGCGTGTGGTCGGAGGCCGTCGCGACGGTCGCGATCAGCGCGAAGGGCACGTCGTCGAGCACGGTGAGCGAGGTGCCGCTCACCCCGCCGAGGCTCACGTCGTGGACGTGGCCGTCGAAGGGACCGGGGAGCGTCCGGCAGCTCGTGATGGTGTCGGAGCAGCCCGGCCCCGCGCAGAGGCGGCCGGGCCCGCCGCCCCCGAACGCGTCGACGACGTTCGGCTCGAAGTCGTCCGTGCCGGGGATCGGCCGGACCCCGAGCTCGCACACGATGTCGTGCTCGTGGTCGCACGCGAGGCCCTCGTCGACGCGCGTGTCGCAGTCCTCGTCGCGGCCGTTGCAGTACTCGTCGGGCGGGTGGCACTCGCCGGTCGCGACCCCGTCCTCGCACACGCCGAAGCCCGGGGTCCCGCAAGACGTCGTGCACGTCGTGCAGTAGTCGATGCCCGCGTCGGATGGCACGCCCCCGTCGCGCGTCCCCGCGTCGATCCCCTCCGGGACCTCGGTGCACCCGATGCCGACCGCGCAGAAGAAGCCCGAAGGGCACTCGCCCTCGCGCGGCACGCCGACGCACACGCTCGACTCGCACACCGCCATCGAGCACGGGTCGGTGCTCGCGCAGTCGGCGGCGCTCGTGCAGTCGTCGTCGCACACCCCGCGCGGGCAGAAGCGCAGCGGGTGGTCGCACTCGCTCCCCGCGCACTCCTCCTCGCCCGGCCGGCACGGCGCGCCGTCGCAGACCGAGCGCGCGTCCGTGCACGTCCCGCGGATGCACGTCTCGCCCTGGGCCGGGCACTCGACGCCGCGGCACGCGGCGCTGATGAACGCGACCACGCCGGTGTCGCGCCGCACCTCGGCGACCACGAGGCGCTCGCCGCGCACGCGGCCCGCCGGATCGACGAGCTGGACCCGCACGTTCACGGTGCCGGGCGAGACGCGCAGCTCCGCGACGCGCGCGGGTCGGAAGAAGGTCGTCCCGCCGACGGCGAGCACGTCGACCTCGTCGCCGATCGAGGTGCGGACCTCGGTGAACTCGAATTGCGGGGCGAGGTCGGTCTGGAGCTCGACGACCACGAGGACGCGCGGCCCGAGCCCGCAGCTCGGCGCCGCGAACAGCGCGCACAGACCGAGCCCGAGCGGGACGAGGCGGCGCACGCTCAATAGGGGTTGTCCCAGCCCTCGGTCCCGGGCATCTCGATGGTCAGGGTCTGCGGCGCCCCCCACGCGACGTTCACGTTCCGCGTGATCGCGGCGGAGGCGCGGCCGTACGGGATGATGCGCAGCGCCTGCGCGCCCGCGGGCAGCTCGGCGCGCAGCGGCGTGCGCCCGAGGCGCCGGCCCTCGTGCTCGACGTAGGCCCAGCCGATCGAGGTCCGCACGACCACCACGCCCCGCGAGAAGTCGATGGTGCGCGTGGGCTGCACGATCTGCTCCGACGGGGCCTCTGCGGGGGGGGGCGCGGTGCCCGACTGCACGGTCGTCGTCGGCCCCTCCGCGGCGCCGCGGCGCCGGCCCGTCGCGGGCGCCTCGATCCGGCTCGCGTTCGTGGACGGGGCCTCGATCGCGCCCACGTTGGCCGCGGGCTCGACCACCGACGGCGGCGCGGGCTCGACGGGCGGCGGGACGGGCTCGGGGGGCGGCTCCTCGACCATCGCCGCGGGCTCGACCGGCGGCGGCGGCTCGACTGGCGGCTCGGGATCCTCGAGGGGCGGGGCCGGATCGCCGGCGGGCGCGGGCGCGGCGATCCCGAGCGCCTCGAAGATCGGAGCGCGGTGGTAGAGGTACGCGTAGACCCCCCCGCCGACGAGCGCGAGCAGCAGCGCGGCGAGCGCGATCCAGCGCCCCGTCGCGGTCGGCAGCACCACCGGGTCGTCCTCGGCGTTCGCCGGATCGCTGAGCTCCCAGGCGTTGGGCTCCTCCTTGGCCGTCGCGCGCTCGAGCTTGGTCGGCGCGGTCTCGAGCGCCTTCTTCTCGCCCTTGCTCTTCTTGCGCTTGCGCGGCGGCGGCACGGTCGCCGGGCTCTGGTTCCTCTCCGTCACGCTCGGCGCGGCGAGCACCACGGGGACCGGCTCGACCGGGGTGAGCGGCCCGACCTGCGAGACCGTCGCCTTGTTGATCGCGTCGAGCCGCTTGAGCGTGTCCGCGTGGCGCTGGGCGAACAGCTTCTCCATGACGTCCGCGACCTCGGCGGCCTCGAACATCACGCCCGAGCCCGCGATGAACCCGCGCAGCGCGCGCCCCATCTCCCGCGCGCTCTCGAAGCGCTTCTCGGGGTCGCGCTGGAGCGCCTTGGCAGCGATCGCCGCGAGCGGCCTGGGCACCCACTCCGCGCCCTCGTCGGCGGGCGGGATGGGATCGTTGAGCACGGCCTGTGCGGTGAGAATCGCGTTGTCACGCCGGAACAGGTTCCGCAGCGTGAGGCACTCCCAGAGGCACACGCCGAGCGCGAAGACGTCGACCCGCGCGTCCACGTCCTCGCTCTTGAGCTGCTCGGGCGCCGCGTACGCGACCTTGCCCTTGAGGACGCCGGTGTTGGTCTGCGTCACCCGCTCGAGCGCCTTGGCGCACCCGAAGTCGACGACCTTGACCGAGCCCTCGTGCGTGACGAAGAGGTTCTGCGGCGACACGTCGCGGTGGATCACGTGGAGCGGCTTGCCGTCCGAGCCGCGGAGCGTGTGCGCCGCGTGCAGGCCCTCGGCCGCGTCCGCGATGATCCGCGCGGCGAGGTAGGGGACGGTCTCGAGGAGCGAGTCGTCGCCGGACTCCACGATCGCGTTCACGACCTCGATGAGCGGGGCGCCCACGAGGTACTCCATCGCGATGTAGTAGAGGCCCTGGACGTCGCCGAAGTCGTACACGGCGCAGACGTTGGGGTGGCTGATGTGCGACGCGATCTTCGCCTCGTCGAGGAACATGTCGACGAAGGCCTGCTGCTTGGCGAGGTGCGAGTGGATCGTCTTGATCGCGACGTGGCGCTCGAGGCCCGCC
>JAYRVK010001170.1:0-4532 GCA_041918555.1 Sandaracinaceae bacterium | reverse complement strand
CGCGGCGGCACCTGCGCCCCCGGCGCCGCGCACGTTCCCGCCGCGCGTTGCGGTCGTGCAGCTCTGGGAGATGAGCTCGCCGGTCTGCCGCGATCCGGAGGTCGCGGCGTACCTCCGCGGTCGCGGCATCGACCCCGAGCGCGTCGACGCCCTCGAGCTCGCGCGCGCGGCGCCGGGGGCGGAGTGGCTTCCCGATTGGGCCCGGTGCGGGCGCACGAGCTGGACCGCGTCCGGGCATCGGCTGCTCGTGCCGCTCCGCGATCACCGCGGCATCGGTCGCTCGCTCCTCGCGCGCCGGCTCGAGCGTCGCAACCCCAAGTCGCTGACCCCCGCGGGCTACACCCCGAAGGGGCTCGTGATGCTCGACGCCCGCTTGCTCGCGTTCGTCCGCGGCGAGGCTCCCCGCCCGCTGCGGCGCCTCGTGATCACCGAAGGCGAGGTCAAGTTCCTCGCGATCGCGACGCGGATCCCAGACGACGCGCTCGACGTCGCCGCGCTCGCGGTGCGCGCGGGCTCGTGGCCGGGCGCGGCGCCGCTCGCCGACCGCCTGCCCGACGGCTGCACGGTCTACCTCGCCACCGACCCCGACCTCGCCGGCGCGAAGTACGCGACCGAGATCCTTCGTTCGCTCGAGGAGCGCTGGCGCGCCGGCGCCGTCGCGATCGAGCTCCGCCCCGGACACCAGCTCGCGACCGACGAGAACGGCGCCCCGTGCGTCGTCCCGTCCTCGGAGGCCTCGCCCCATGCCGCATGAAGAAAACCAAGTTGCGCCGGACATGCCGGACGACGACCGCGCGGAGCTCGGCCTCGATGTCCCCCTTTCGGGCCGCGTCGTGCATCCTCCCGAACCTCGGGTGAAGCGGCCCGTGAAGGCGAAGCCGTCGAAGGCGGAACCCACGAGCGCCGCGCCCGACGGCCGCCCCAAGCTCCGGCTCGACACGGAACAGCGGCATCACGTGCTCGCCGCGATCGCGGTGCTGGCTGAACTCGAGCCCGCGCTCTACCAGCGCGCTGGGCGTCTCGTGCATGTCGTCGACGAAGCGGAGCGAGGCGCACGCTCGATCGCGCCCGTCAAGTCGGCGCGGCTCGCGACCATGATCGCCGAGCGATGCTCGGTCTTCGGGCGGAGCAAGCAGGGCGAGTGGGTGCGAGCGCATCCGCCGCGCTGGCTCGTCGACGGGATCCTCGCCGAGGACGCGTGGCCCGACGTGCGCGTCCTGCGCGGCGTCACCGGCGTCCCGTTCCTGCGCGCCGACGGGACGCTGGTGACCACGCCGGGCTACGACCTGCGCTCGCGGATGCTGTACGAGCCCACGGTCGAGGTGCCGTCGATCCCTGAGTCTCCAACCATCGACGACGCACGACAAGCTGTCGCACGGCTGCACGACGTATTGCGGGACTTCCCGTTCCGCGCGGCCGCCGATCGCTCGGTCGCGCTGTCAGCGTTGCTTGCATACTTGGGGCGCTCGGCCATCCGGGGTCCGGTGCCGATGCACATCATCGAGGCCAACGTCCGGGGGGCCGGCAAGTCGCTCCTCTGCGACGTCATCGTCAGCATCGCGCTCGGTCGACCCGCGGCGCGGATCACCGCGTGTTCAACCGAAGATGAGTGGCGCAAGCGGATCCTCGCGGTCGTGCTCGAGGCAACGCCGATCGCCCTGATCGACAACGTGCGAGGCACCCTCGCGAGCGCGAGCCTCGAGGCGCTCCTCACCTCGACGGCCTACGCCGATCGGCTGCTCGGATCGAGCACGACCGCGACGGCGCACGACGTCCAGACGATGTGGCTCGCGACTGCGAACAACGCGGTCCTCGGCGGCGACCTCGGCCGGCGCTCTCTGCTCGCTCGCCTCGACAGCCCGCACGAGCACCCCGAGGAGCGCACCGACCTGCACCGACCGGAGGGTGAGCTTCGCGCGCTGCTCCGCGATCGCCGCGGCGAGCTCGTCGCGGCCGGGCTGACGATCCTGCGCGCATGGTTCGCGGTGGGTCGGCCCGCGCCCCCAGCGCCGATCCGCGGGATGGGCAGCTTCCCCGAGTACGACGCGATCGTGCGTCACGCGCTGCTGTGGGTCGGCGAGGCCGACCCGGGCGACGTGATCCCCGAGCTCCGCGAGCGCGCCGACGCCGACGCCGGGCACCTCCGGTCAGTCCTCGCGGCGTGGCGGGCCGTCTACGGCGACCGCTGGGCCACGGCCGGCGACGTCGTGCGCCACTGCTGGCCGAGCTCCGGGGCGGAGCCGCTCGACCCTGACGGTCGCGCCCTCCGCGACGACCTCGCGGAGTGGGCGGCTCGAGGTCGCCCGATCCCCACGGCCGGCTCCCTCGGGATGCGCTTGCGGGCGGCTCGCGGACGGATCGCCGGAGGCCTCGTCGTCGAGTCGAGGCCCGGGCGGTCACGCCAGACGGAGTGGCGGGTCGTCCCTCCGACCCGACCCGCGGACACCCCGTCGACTGGTGAGGCTGGTGACGCTGGTGAGTCTGGTACAACCCCCCGCGGGCGCGCGGGCGCAGGCGCGCACGCGCGCGATCACGCGCGCGCGTATACACGCGCGGGGGCGCGCGCGTGCGCAGGCGCGGGCGAGAGCGCCGTAGCAGACTCACCAGGTCCCCCACCCTCACCAGAGCACTCCGCCTCGTGCAGCTGCGGCGCGTGCCGAACGGCGGCCGCAGCGACCGCCCGGCAGCGCCTCGCCGAGGGGGGCGATCCCTTCGCGGAGCCCGACACCTTCGACTTCTATGACGAGGGGAGCCGCTGATGCCGAACGCGACCCGTACCCAGGGCCCGAGCCCGGGCACACTCGCGGCGCTCGATCACTCACTCGCCCTCGACACCCGCAAGGCCGCCGGCGTCGTCCACCGCGACGTCAAGCCCGACCACGTGCTCGAGCGCTCCGCGGCCGCCCTCGCAGTCGCCGCGGGGGGTGATCCCCAGGCGGCCCCCGTCGCGGCGCATCGCCCGCGGATCCCCACCCCGAGGGTGATCCCCTGGGTCGATCGGCGGCCCCCCTGGATCGCCCTGCGATCCGTCGTCGCAGTCGTCCTCTCCGCGATCGCGAGATCGGCCCTCGCGCTGCTCGGGGCCCACGTATCCGGGGGCGCGGCGCGATCGCGGGATGGGTCAGCGCGAGCGCGCGCCCCCGAGGATCGCGCGGTCCTCGGCGGAGAGCGGCGCGCCGCGCCGCACGTCGCGGAGCTCGCCGCCCGGCTCGCGGTACCCGATGTCGACGTTCGGCGTGAGCCTGCGCTCGAGCGGGGGGTCGGAGGGGAGGTCTCGCCAGGTGATCATCATCACCCGATCCTACGCCCGGCGCGCCCGCCGAGCACGGTTCGGTCGATCGTGCGCGCGCGCACGACGGGGCGCGCTACACCGATCCCGACGTGCCCTCACTCCTGGGGCGCCGGGGTCACCGTCGCGACCCCGCACGAGCTCGCGTACGATCCATCCGCTGAGCTCGTGGTCACCGCGCCCGCGCCGCCTTCCGAGGGATGGTCGACCTCCGGGGGGCGCCGCGGTTCCGTCGACGGAGGCCGGCGATGATGGGGCTCGGCCCGCGCCCTCCGCGCCTCCCGCGCGACCGGGGCGATCGCAGGCTCAGCGAGGGGCGGCGCCTGCTCCTCGAGGTCCTCCGGGCGACGACGGCGGCCGCGGTGGCCGCCGACTGCGGCGTGCATCCCTCGACGATCTCGCGGCTCGCCGGCGGCAAGAGCCTCCCCACGATGTGGCACCTGCGGCGCGCGCTCGAGCTCCACTACGCGATCCCCGGCGACAGCTGGTATCGGCCGCCGCAAGGCCCCCGATGACGATCGTGCGCGCGCGCACGCCGACCGGAGCTACACCGGGAGCGATGACCCCCGCTCACCCGACGACGCGCCTCAGCCCCGACGCGTCGCTCGACGACCTCCGCGAGCAGTTCGCGGAGGCCGAGGTTGCGGCGCAGGCGGCCTTCGAGGCGGTCGAGCGCCAGCGCGAGCACTACGACGAGCTCGGGAGCGATCGCGCCGAGGAGGCCTTCGTCGAGGCGCTCGCGGCCGCGGACCGCGCGGAGCTCCGGCTCGAGCGCGCCCGGCGGCTCCTGCGCGCCGCCCGGGAGCGCGAGGAGCAAGCGCGGCGCGACGAGCGCGCGCGGCGCGAGGCCGAAGACGAAGGCCGCTACTACGCCGAGCTACGGCGCCGGTACGCGGCGGAGGACGCCCGCCTCAGGGCGCAGCACGACGAGATCATGGAGCTCATCCGATGACGTACCGCACCCCCTTCCGCACCCCCTTCGCTCGCCTCGCCGAGGAGCTCGACCGCGTGAAGTCGATCGGCGCGCTCGCCGCGTCCGGCGACTGCGACGACCGGGGCGTCGACGTGGCGATCGCGGCGATCCGCGACGGCTCCTCGGCGGCCGACGTGCTGCCCGAGCTCGCGCGCTACGCGCACGACGGCCCCGCCCTCGCGGAGCGCGCGCGCGCCCTGCGCCTGGTCATCCCCTCGGGCGAGCACGCGCCGCGCTCCGCGGCCCAGCAGGCCCCGCCGGCCCGCAAGG
>JAYRVK010001169.1:0-11736 GCA_041918555.1 Sandaracinaceae bacterium | reverse complement strand
GCTCGCCGAGGCGCGCGCGCCGGCCGGCGTCGGCGGCCCGCGCGACGTGCGCGTCGAGGCCGGCGGCCAGCGCGGCCCGCTCGGCTTCGCCCGCCTGACCGTTCGGTTCGCGCCGCGGCGCGACGACGGCGTGGCCGTCGCGACGCGCCTCGACGGCGTGCGCTCCCCCCGCCGCTGCGCGAGGCCGCGGAGCGGGCGATCGCGGAGCGCGCCGCCGCCCATCGCCTCACCGGCCTGCGCGCCACCATCCTCGACGCGTTGGTCCATCCGACCGACGCGACCGCGCGCCGCTTCGCCGAGGCGGGCGCCCGCGCCGTCGACGTCTACGTCGGCCGACCACCCCCGGCGTGAGTACGCAATATAGCTTGCGTGATCGAGTGCGACTCGGTCGCGTTGCTCAGGCCGCGGCGCGGCCGGCGCACGGCGCCCGGGCCTGCGAGCGCGTCACTCCGAGGCTGACGATCGATGTGGCGAGATTGGCGAGCCCGAGAGCGCTCGAGAGCCTCGGCGGGCCGGGAAGCTCGCGGAGCGGCGAACCCGTCTCGCGCAGCCACGCCACGATGCGGGAATCGTTGGTGCGCCGAATCACCCCACCGACCCGCTCGAGGGAACTCGTCCGCAAGCCCTCCTCGATTCCCGACGGGACGTCGAAGTGCGCGGTGAGCGATCCCATGGTCCTCGAGCCTCATGGACCACAGATCCACGAACGCGGCGGCGAGGCGCATGCGGGCTCAGGCCCTCGGCACACCGCGCTCGGCGAGCACCGGGACGTTGCAGTCAGAAGTCGGAATCCGCCCGCGAGAACCTCGCCGGGCGGACGGGCAGAGATCATCATGGGCGCGTGGCGAGCATCCAGTTCGGGGACTTCGAGTGGGACGCGGAGAAGGCACAGAGCAATCTCCAGAAGCACGGCGTCTCCTTCGAGGAGGCGGCGTCGGTGTTCCTCGATCTCGACTACCTCGTGGCCGCGGACGCGACGAGCCCCGACCGGTTCGTGGCGTTGGGCTACTCGAGCTTGGCCCGGATGCTCGTCGTCGTACACTGTGAGCGAGGAGAAAGCGTGCGGATCATCAGCGCCCGAACCGCTACGCGCTCCGAGAGAGCCAGCTATGACCGACGAAGAGAGCACGACTGAGCCGTCCGCCACGTCGCTCGAGGACATCCCCGAGGTCGACTTCGAGGGCGCGGTTCGTCCGAACCGCTACGCCAACCTCCGCGGCGACTTCCGGCACACCGTGGCGCTCGACGCCGCTCTCTTCGAGCACTTCGGCAGTCAAGAGAAGGTGGTGGAAGCGCTGGCGCTCCTCGTCGAGGTCGCCAAGCGCACCGCGGCGTGATCGAGCGCCACGCGCTCTCACGGCCCGCGCGCCGCGCTCGGGCCCGCCAGCGCGTCGGGCACGAGCACCACCGTGCCGACCTTGTGGCCGGTGTCGACGAGCGCGTGCGCCTCCGCGGCGCGCGAGAACGGGAGCTCCGCGCCGACGACGGGCCGGTACGCGCGGGAGTCCGCGAGCTCGGCGAGGAGCCGCAGATCCTCGGCGCGCTCGGGCCCGGTGCCCGAGATCACGCGCTTGTCGCTGGTGAGCCCGACGAACGCGCCGCCGATCATCTCGCCGAGCGTCCCGAGCACCGCGAGCAGCCGGCCGCCGGGGCGCAGCGCCCTCGCGGACCGCGCGTACGGCGCGACGCCCGCGGTGTCGACGATCACGTCCCACGTCTCGCCGAGCGCGGCCCAGTCCTCGCGCGTCCGATCGATCACGCGATCGGCGCCGAAGGAGCGGACGAGCTCCACGTTCGGCGTGCTGCACACCGCCGTCACGTCGCACGCGAGGTGGCGCTTCGCGATCTGCACCGCGGCGAGCCCGACCGAGCCCGCCGCCCCGATCACGAGCACGCGCTCCCCGCGCCGCACCGCGCCGCGGCGGAAGAAGTCGAGCGCCGTGTGCCCGCCGAACGAGAGCGCCGCGGCCTCCTCGAACGACAGCGACGCCGGCTTGTGCGCGAACGCCGCGTCCTCGTGGAGCGCCCGGAGCTCTGCGTGACAGCCCATGCCGAGCCCCACGAGCGCGAAGATCTCGTCGCCCACCGCGAGCTTCGTCACCTCCGCGCCGACCGCGACGACCTCGCCGGCGAAGGTCGCCCCGAGGACGCGCCGGCGCGGGCCCGTGATCCCGATGACCAGCCGGACCGGCACGCCGAAGCCGGCCGGAACGCGGGCCGCGCGGAGCCGCGCGTCCCCCGACTCCACCGTCGTCGCGCGCACCTTCACGAGCGCCTCGCGGGCCCGCGGCACCGGATCGGGCACGTCCCGCACCTCCACGACCTCCGGACCCCCGTAGCGCTCGTACACGATCGCCTTCATCCCGACGCTCCCTTCGCTCGCGTGTGCTCGGGGGCCCTACGGCTCGCGCACGCTCGTATTTCGGCGCGTCGGCCTCAGCTGGCGGAACGCAAGACGGATTGCCCTTCTCGCTTCACGCGGTTCGGCCCGAGACCACAGGGCTCGGCGCCGCACCGAGACCCGCGGGGGCTCGGCGCGCGCGGCGCGAGACGCGAAGCGGCTCGCGGAGCCGCCGGAGGAGACGGCGCGGCCAGCTCCGGAGGCGCCCCACCTCGCGGCCGTCAGATCGGGAGGCTCTCGACGTCGATCGCGAGGTCGAACGTAGTCAGTTCCTCGCCCGGCTCGAGCTGGGCCGCGAGGCGCACGACATGCCGCGGATCGGGACCGATCGGACCGAGATCCTCGAGCACCGTCGCCTGCACGGTGCGGCCCTGAAGGCGCACCTCGACGGTCGTGCCCGCGGGCAGGCGCTTGGGGGCGAGCTTGCGCGCAACGGTCACCACGGCCACAGATTAGCACGCTCGCGCGCTACCACGGCGCCGGTGCCGCCGTCAGGACCGCCACGTGGTCCCGACGACCCGGTCCATGTTGCTCGCGAGCCCGTTGCACGCACTCCGCCACGCGCGGACGTCCGGCAGTCGGAGCGTCATTCGTCCGCCCGCGAACGCGAGCAAGTGTAGCTTCGTGAAGTCGTGATGCGCGATCGCGTTGCGCCAGGCGATGAGCTTCTCGAGCTTGCGGTTGCGTACGCGGTTCCGAGGATCGAGGGCGTAGAGCGCTGCCCAGAGGTCGAGGTCCAGGCGCCCGAAGTCCTTCTCGAGGTTGCCGGGCGTGGGGTTGCCTCGATCGACCGTGCGATCCTTCGTGAGCTGCGCGCGGACGAGAGGCTGAGCCGGCGTCGGGAGCGAGAGCACGAAGTAGTGCACCGCCTCGCCGTGCAGATCGCGGCAGAACCCCTGCCACTGGGAGGAGAGCAGTGTGGCGTACGCGTGGTTGATCTGCTGGGTCGCGTAGCGGCGGCCGCGCGCGTCGCCGCCGACGATCAGATGTGCCTTTGCGATCTGGTCCAGCTCGACCGCGCGCTCCGACCTCCACTTGAGCAGCGCACGGGACGACATCGTCAGAGCCCGAGGTTCAGCCCCCGGTCGGACAGCCGCTGCCGCGCCTCCGCGGTGCGGCGGATCGGCCCGATCGCGACGAGCGCGAGGATCGCGCTCAGCCCGCTCAGCGGGACCGCGAGGTACTGGATGCAGCTCACCACGCTCGTGAACGTGTAGAAGAGCCAGCCGAGCATCGCGAGCGCGACGAGCCCCGCGGCGATCGCCGAGGCGAACGCGGCCCAGGTGCGCGCGCGGTACTGCATCGCGCCGAGGCCGATCGACGAGAGGCCCATCACGACGAGGAACGGGGGGACGAAGTTGGCCCACTCGGCGCGCCACGTGACGTCGAGGACCTGGAAGCCGCTCAGCGCGACGAAGAGGCCCGCGAGCGCCTGCACCGCGGCAGCCAACTTGACGAGGATCGGCGGCTCCGCGGACGCGAGGTCGGCGTCCATCCGGCGCTCCTCGTCGCTGCGCGGGAGGCCGGTCATCCCGCCTCGAGGTCCGCGCGGCGGCCGCGCACCACGCGGTTCCGGCCGGACTGCTTGGCTTTGTACATGGCCATGTCGGCGGTCTTGAGGAGGTCGGGCACCGTCTCGCCCGCCTCGAGCTCCGTGACGCCCATCGAGATCGTGACGTGCGGGAGCGCCGTTCCGTCCGGCATCGCGAGCGTCTGCGCGGCGACCGCCTCGCGCACGCGCTCGGCCGCGGTGATCGCGCGCTCGAGCTCGGTGTCCGGGAAGATGATCACGAACTCCTCGCCGCCGAAGCGCGCGACGAGGTCCGTCGGGCGGAGGTTCGCCGCCAGCGTGGTCGCGACCACCGTGAGCACGTGGTCGCCCGCGGCGTGGCCGAACTCGTCGTTGAAGGACTTGAAGTGATCGATGTCGATCAGCGAGAGCGAGAGGTGCCCGCCGCCGCGCGAGTGGCGCTCGACCATGCGGTGGAGCGTCTCGTCCAGCCAGCGGCGGTTGTGGATCCCGGTGAGGCCGTCGAACATCGCGGCGCGCTCGTACATCCGGCGCTTCTGGACGTTCTTCGAGACGGTCGCGTTGTTCGCGCGCAGCCGCGAGGCGAGCGCGAGCAGGAGGTTGAGCGCGAACGCGTGGCTGACGTTGGTGAGGCGCCAGAAGTCCTCCTCGCCGATCTCGAGGACCCGCGCCTCGGTCGAGGCGACCACGTGCGCCGAGGCCTCGGAGCCGTCGAGCACCGAGAGCTCGCCGACCGTCTCGCCCGCGCCGATGGTCGCGACGGGATCCGCGTCCGGCGAGTCGAGGTGCACGCCGAGCTCGCCCGAGAGGACCAGGAACATCTTCGCGTGGCGGGTGCCCTGCTCGATGATCCGCTCCCCCGGCGCGAGGGCGCGGTGCACGGCCGCCGCGAGGAGCTCGCGCCGCGCCGTGAGGCCCACGCCCTCGAGCATCGCGAACCCGTCCAACGCCTCGGCGTCCAGCGGCTCCACGCGGGCGATGGTAAACGCTCGTCGGCCGTTTTGGTATGGCGCGCGGCCCGACCTCGATGGGATAACCGGCCCCCATGGCGGAAGCGGCCACGCACCTCGCGATCTCGGCCCGCCTGGTCGGGGAGCCCGTCGCGATCGACGACGGAACGGCGAGCGCGCGGCTCGTGACGAGCGCCGAGATGGCGGCGGACGACCGGGGCCTCGTGCACGGCGGCTTCGTGTTCGGGCTCGCCGACTACGCGGCGATGCTCGCGGTCAACCATCCCCATGTGGTGCTCGGGAGCGCCGAGGTGCGCTTCACCGCGCCCGTCCGGGTCGGCGAGGCGGTGGTCGCGGTCGCGCGGGTGAGCGGCGAGAAGGGCAAGAAGCGCACGATCGACGTGTCCGCGTCGGTCGAGGATCGGGTCGTGCTCGAGGGGACGCTGACCGCGTTCGTGCTCGAGCAACACGTGTTGACGCGGGCGTAGGGATGGCGCGGCTCGGTTCGTGGTTCCTCCTCCACCTCCTGCTCGTCGGCTGCGGCGCTGCCGGGCCGGCGGTCGTCCCGGACGAGGACGCCCCGCCGCCGCCGCTCGAGGTGGAGCTCCGCGCGAACCGGATCGTGTTCAACCACTCGATCCGCTTCGAGCACGACCGCGATCGGATCCTGCCGGAGTCGTACGTCGTGCTCGATCGCGTCGCAGAGCTCCTCGGCGAGCACCCGAACATCATCCGGCTCCAGGTGCAGGGGCACAGCTCGACCGACGGGTCCTCGACCCACAACCGCGAGCTCTCGGGGCGCCGCGCGGCCGCCGTCGCCGAGTACCTGCGAAGCCACGGCGTCTCGCAGGAGATCACCTCGCAGGGCTACGGGGAGACCTACCCCCTCTGCCACGAGGACACCGACGAGTGCCACGAGCGAAACCGCCGTGTGGAGCTCTTCGTCGACGAGCGGTGATATAAAGGCAGGACCGGAGGGCACCTCGATGAGCGATGGGGATTGGGAGACGCCCGAGTTCAACGACGAGACCCTGCCGGTGCTGCGCCCCCGCTCGGCCGATCGCCTTCGCCGGAACGAGCGCGGGATCGACCTCGCCGGCCGCACCGACGTCGGGTGCCTGCGCGATCACAACGAGGACACCTTCCTCATCGCCGACCTCGGCCGCTGGCTCGACGTGCTCGACTCGAGCCTGCAGGTCCCGAAGGCCCAGCGGAGGATCCCCGGCCCGAAGGGGACGCTCATGATGGTCGCCGACGGAATGGGCGGCCACGGCGGCGGCGAGGTCGCGAGCGCGGTGGCGGTCGACATGATCGCGCAGTTCGCGCTCTACGCGATGCCGTGGGTCACGCAGCCCGACGACACCGAGGAGAAGGAGCTCTTGTCCAAGCTCGGGCAGGCGATGAGCGCGTGCCAGGCGCGGCTCGAGAGCGTCGCGCTGCGCAAGCGCATCGACCAGCTCCAGCCGGGCACCACGCTCACCGTCGCGTACGCGCTGTGGCCCAAGCTCTACCTCGCGCACGCGGGCGACAGCCGGCTCTACCTCTTCCGCGACGACGAGCTCACCCAGATCACCACCGACCACACGGTCGGCCAGGCGCTGCGCGCGAGCGGCGCGATCGGGAGCGAGCCCTCGCGCTTCGACCACATCCTCGTCAACGTGGTCGGCGGGGGCGGCGAGAGCGTGCGCGCCGAGGCGCACAGCCTGCGGCTCCAGATCGGCGACCGGATCATGATCTGCTCCGACGGGCTCACCGGGCACGTGACCGACGCGGGCATCGCGCAGGAGCTCCGCGTCGCCACCTCCGCGGCCGGCGCGTGCGAGGCCCTCATCGAGAGCGCCAAGGCCGGCGGCGGCTCGGACAACATCACCGTCGTCGTTGCCTCGTTCTGACGCCGCCCCGACCCCCGGCGCCCCGCGGTTCGTCCCGTTCGGGCGCTACCTCCTGCTCGAGCGCATCGCGGTCGGCGGGATGGCCGAGGTGTACTTAGCAAAGCGCTTTGACGACGGGGTCTCGGACCTCATCGCGATCAAGCGCATCAAGCCCTCGCTCGCGGAGAACGACGAGTTCATCCGCATGTTCCTCGACGAGGCGAAGATCGCGGCGCGCCTCTCGCACCCGGGGATCGCGCGGATCCTCGAGCTCGGCCGGATCGGGCGCTCGCACTACCTCGCGATGGACTTCGTCTGGGGCAAGGACCTGCTCCAGATCATGCGTCGGGTGAAGCTCCTCGGCGCGCAGCTCGGGCCGAGCCTCGTCGCGTGGACCGGCATCGGGATGCTCGACGCGCTCGACGCGGCGCACCGCCTGACGGATCGCCACGGCAAGCCGATGGGGCTCATCCACCGCGACGTGTCGCCGCAGAACGTCCTCGTGAGCTTCGACGGCGTGGTGAAGCTGATCGACTTCGGCATCGCCAAGGCGCAGTCGCGCTCGACCGAGACGCAGTCGGGCGTGCTCAAGGGCAAGGTCGGCTACATGAGCCCCGAGCAGCTCAAGGGCGGCAAGATCGACGGGCGCTCGGACCTGTTCGCGGTCGGCACGTGCCTCTACGAGCTGCTGTCCTTGAAGACCCTGTTCGCGCGCGAGAACGCGTTCGAGGCGATGGAGAACGTGCGCGACGTGAGGGCCGAGCCGATCCGCGCGCTCCGGCCCGACGTGCCCGAGGCGCTCGCCGCGATCCTCGCGCGCGCACACGCGGCCGACCCCGACGCACGGTGGCCGAGCGCGCGGGCCATGGGCGACGCGCTGCGCGCGTTCCTCGCGGCGCACGACCCGGGCTACGACCGCGTGGCCGCGGTCACGTGGATGCGCGACGCGTTCAAGAAGGAGCTCCACGCCGAGCGCGTGCGGCTCGACGCGTTCGACCAGCTCGGCCGCCCGCAGGTCACGAGCGCGGAGGATCCCCGCCGCAACTCGGCCACGGACCTGAAGATCGTCGGCGCCCACGACGCGCCGCCGCCCGACTGGGACGAGCTCGCCGGCGAGACGATCATCTCGGACGAGCCGATCCCGTTCATCGACGCGCCGCCGCCGCCCGAGGACGGCCCCTCCGAGGTGTACTTCCACCGCGCCGAGGTCTCGCTCCCCGCGGCGATGGTCGATCCGAAGGCGCTCGTGGAGAGCGACGTCGACGTGTCGCTCGAGCCCTCGCAGATCGACAGCGCGGTGATCGAGAAGCTGCTCCCGGGCGCGGAGGACAAGGCCAGCGCCTCGCGCGAGCCCACGGCGCGCCACCGCCTGCGCACCGACTCGATCCATCCGCCGCGCAGCGCGGCGAGCCGCACGGGCAGCCTCGTCCTGCGGGTGCTCGCCGCGCTCGTCCTCGTCGCGCTCGGCGCGGGCGCCTACTGGCTGTGGCTCGAGAGCCAGCCGACCGCGAGCATCGAGGTCCGCACCCTGCCCGCGGTCGACGCCGCGGTGCTCCTCGACGGCGTGCGCCGCGGCACGGCGCCGGTCCGGCTCGAGAACGTGACCGCCGGGCACCACGTCGTGACCGTCCTCGCGCCCGGCTTCGAGGTCGGCGCGCGCGAGATCGAGGTGACCGAGGACAGCACGGTCATGGTCGAGCTCGCGCTCCAGCCCAGCGGGCCCTGAGCTGGATCAAAATGTCTCGCGCGCGATCGAGCGCTGCTATCAAGGGGACGGTGAGGAGGCAGTTCGCGCTCGGGGCCCTCGTGGCCGTGCTCGGGGTGGGGCTCACCTCCCGCGGGGCCGCGGAGGAGCCGTCCTACACGTGCGAGCCCGACGTGGTGCTCGGGCCCGAGATGCAGTCGACGGTCGAGCGCATCGCCTCCGAGTTCCACCGCCGCACGGGCCGGCGCCTGCACGTCACGTCGGGGACGCGCACCCCGGACGAGCAGGCCGACGCGATGTTCGAGAAGCTCAGCCACGGCGAGCGGCTGACCACCCTCTACCGCGACTTCGAAGCGGCCTCCGAGATCCAGGCGGCCTACCGGCGGCATCGCCGCGCGGGCCGCCGCGTCGCGGTGCGCGAGATGGCGCGGGTGATCCGCGCGCAGATCGAGCGCGGGTGCTTCATCTCGCGGCACCTCACCGCGAACGCGGTCGACGTGCGGAGCCGCAGCCTGTCGCGGCGCGATCAGCAGGTGTTCCGCGACGTCGTCGCGGCGATCGGCGAGGTCGAGCTGCTGCAGGAGGGCGTGCCCCCGCACTTCCACCTGCAGCGGCGGTAGCGCGTCAAGGAAGCATGCTCGGTCGAAGCGAGCTCACGTAGCGCCCGCGGGCGATCACTTGCCGCGCGTCGAGCCACACGCTCTCCTGGCGCTGGAGCAGCGTGACCATGCCGGCGCCGTTCCAGCGCGCGCCCGTCGCGTCCGGCGCGCTGTAACCCAGCACGAGGTGCACGCCCGGGAGCTTCACGTCCTGCGCGTGCTGCCCGATCGGCGCGAGCACCCCGACGTTGGTGCCGAACGCGACCTGCCCGACGCGCCGCCCCTCCGCGTGCGAGTCGACGTCCGCGAGGATCATCGCACGCATCGGCTCCGGCGCGTCGACGTCAACGAGAATTCCTTGTTCGAAACGCATGAAGATCCGGCGCGCGTCGCTGCGATCGATCACCGCGCCGTCGGTCAGCCAGACCCCGCCGTCGCACACGAAGGTGCCGTCCACGGTGATCGGCGTGGTCGCGACCTCGCCCGCGGGGAGGTTCGTCCAGCCCGGGCCGTGCTGGAGGCCGCCCTGGTTGAACCAGCGGCAGCCGGGGTCGCGGCGCGCGCGCAGATCCGTCCCGCCCGGGCTCTCGACCTTGATCTCGTACGTGCTCTCGAGGAGGCGCACGAGGTCGACGCCGAGCGCGTGGACCGCGCGGTAGTCGGCGCGCAGCGACTGGCGGATCACCTGCTCGCTCACGCCGAGCATGTGCGCGTGGCGGCGGCGCTCGAGGTGGTGGTTCGTCAGCACCACGCGGACCTCGCGCGGGAACGAGACGCTCGAGACGAGCACGGACACGTCGCACGCGTCGAGGCGCTGGCGGAGCTTCTCGACGAGGTTCGGGACGATCGGCACGCCGACCTTCACCGCGTCCACGTCGGCGCGCACCTCGTCGGCGGCCATCACCAGCGCGGCCGCGAAGTCGTCGTGGCCGTCCTCGTACACGACGAGCACGCGCTCCCCCTCGCGCGCGGCGAGGCAGTCGTGCAGCACCGCGCGGCCCGCCGCGATCTCGGGCTCGTCGGGGAGGATCCGGCGGAGCTGGCCGAGCACCTGCGCCATCAGGAAGCTGCTCGTCCTGCGCTTGCGCTCGGCCATCGCGCGCCATCATGGCCGATCAGGGCAGGCACATCGAGCGCTCGATCGCGGCGGGCCAGGCCCACGTGGTGATCGAGGCGGGCGTCCCGCCCGCCGGCTCCATGCCCGCGAAGAGGCGCTCGCACGCCTCGCGCGCCGCGCCGTCGTCGACGCCGAGCGGGCCGAGCGCGTCGGCCCAGACCGCGGGGCAGCGCGGCCGCGCGCGCGCGAGGATCGCCCGGACCCGCGCCGCGCGGGCGCGATCGGGGGTCGGCGCGTAGCTGCGGCCGAGGTTCCAGGTGAGCGGGACGAGCTCCGCGTCGAGCGCGGCGCAGAGCCCCGCGACCTCGTCGCGCAGGAACGCGCGCACCTCGCCCGCGTCGTCCTCGAAGAGCCGGTAGAAGAACGCGCCGCTCCCCTCGAGCGTGCGCTCGACGCTCGCGCGCGCGCAGGCGCACGCGGGCCCGAGCTCGGCCCGCGCGCTCGCGTTGCCGAGCTCGTTGATCGCGACGAGCCCCGCGAGGATCACGGCGAGCAGCGCGGAGCCGATCGCCACGCGGCGGCGGGTCACGGCGACGCCGGGACCAGCGTGCACGTCTCGGTGCGCGGGTCCCACACGATCCGGACCTCGCCGCGCGCGAGCTGACGCCGCACGTCCGCGCGCTTCTGCTCGAGCGGGATGTCCGCGTGCCCGTAGTCGGTCCCCTCGCGGAGCACGAAGTCGTCGATCAGCCCGACGAGCGCGTCCTCGCTGAGCCGCTCGGGGGGGACGACGACGCCCTCGGTCAACGGACCTCGATCCGACCGCAGGTCGCCTCGCGGCCCGAGTCGGTCACGCGCACGTCGCCGCCGCCCGGCGAATTCGGCGCCGCGACGACGAGCTCGGTCGCGGTGCTCCGCGAGATGCGCACGACCTGGCCGCCGATCCGGACGGTCGGGCGGCGGAAGCCCGTGCCGCGGATCGTCACCGCGCCGCCGCGGGGCGCGCGCGGGGTGTCGACCGCGCACGTCAACGCGATTTGCTGGCCATCGACGGCCGGCGCCTGGTTCGGATCGCGCCCGGTGGCGATGGTGCCGCCCGGCCGCGGGGTCACCGCGCTGCCGCCCTGGTCCGTCCGCACCGTGGTCGCGGGCCCCGGCGTCGCCGCGCTCCCGCCCTGATCCGTGCGCGCCGTCGTCGCGGGCCGCGGCGTCGCCGCGCTCCCGCCCTGATCCGTGCGCGCGGTGACCGCGGGCTGACCGGTCCCCGGCCGTGCGTCGGGCGTGTAGACGGTGCCGCCGCGCACGCTCCCGGTCCCGTCGGTCGCGCTCGGCGTCCGGCCGCTCACCGTCCCACCGCTCGCGGTGCCCGCGCTGCCGGGCCGCGGCGTCACGGTGCCCCCGCTCGCGGTGCCTGCGCTGCCGCCGCGCACGCGCACGCTCCCTTGCCCGCCCTGCGCGGTCGCGTCGGGGGCGTCGTACCGGCTCGGCGCGGTCGGGCCCGCGGGCGTCGCGGTGACCCCGCCCTGGCGCGTCGGCTCCACCGGCGTCCCGCCCTGGCGCGTCGGCTCCACCGGCGTCCCGCCCTGGCGCGTCGGCTCCACCGGCGTCCCGCCCTGGCGCGT
>JAYRVK010001168.1:0-8928 GCA_041918555.1 Sandaracinaceae bacterium | reverse complement strand
GGGGAGGGGCCCCGTTGGGCTTTGCCCAACGGGGAGGGGGCGCGCGCAGCGCCCCCAGAAGACTCAGTCGATCGGCATCACGATGCCGCGCACGTCGCCGGTCCCCGGCGCGCCCGGCCGCTCGTCGTCGCGCACCGCGCCCGCGAACACCGCGAGGGTGCCCGCGAACGCGACGTCGTTGGCGACCGTCGCGCCGAGCCGCGTGACGCCGGTGTCCCAGCCCATCGGCACCGCGCCGTTCTGCGTGACGAGCCCGAGCTGCGCGCCGCTGCCGTCGACGCGCACGTCGGTCAGCGTGAGCTCGGTCGCGAGGGTCGCGCCGAGATCCGCGACGATCTGCACGCGCGCGTTGCCGCTCAGCGTGATCGAGTCGAGGGTCACCCCGGTGCACGCGCCGACGATGTGGATCCCGTCGCCCGCGTCGACGCCGCCGCCGGTCCCGACCGCGGTGAGCCCCTGCGTCGTCGCGTCGATCACGGCGTCGCGCACCGTCACGTCTTCCGAGGAGCTGAGCACGAGCCCCGCGACGTGGTTCCCTACGAGCTCGGCGCCCACCCCGCCGATCGAGAGGTGCTCCGCGGCCTGCGCCCAGAGGCCGACGTCGCCGTTGTCGTGGATCGAGGGATCTTCGTGGTCGACCTCGCCGCCGTCCTGGAGCACGCCGAATTGCGGGTTGCTCGCGACCTCGAGGCGCTCGGTGCGCACCAGCGCGCCGCGCGTGGTCGTGAGGCCGATCGAGACGACGAGGCCCATCATCGACTCGAGCAGGTCGTGGACCCGGACGTCGACGAGCGCCGCGTCGCCCCCGCTGATCACGATCCCCGCCCCGACGCACTCGGTGACGTCGCCCTCGGTCCACGTCGTCGTCGAGTCGACGATCAGGGCCGCGATCTCCTGGAAGCGCCGCACGTCGACGCGCTCGAGCGAGAGGTCGGCGACCGCGAAGAGCGCGAGCCCGTGCGTCGCGTAGCGCATCGCGTCGGGGTCGTTGGGCACCGTGCCCGCGATCGTCGGGGTCGTCGCGGGGCCATCGACCTCGACGTCCCGGAGCGCGAGCGCAGCGAGGCCCTGCGCCGTCACGCCGACCCCCGCGGACGGAACCTCGACCACCACGTCGGTGATCTCCGCGCGCCCGGTCCCCGCGAGCTCGAGCGCGATGTGGCCGCTCCCCACGACGCGCAGCCCGCGCACGATGCTCGTCCCTCCCGTCGTGTCGAGCTGGAGCACCGGCCCGCGGTCCGTCCCTACGATCGCGCTCGATGGACCGGTGCCCGCGAGGGTGACGCCCGGCGCCACGTCGAAGCGGCCCATGACCGCGCAGTCGCCGAGCTCGACGGTCGCGCCAGGGCTCGCGAGCCGCTCGCGCAGCACCGCGGCGTCGCACGTGGGCGCGGCGTCGCACCCCGCGACGGCCAGCATCGCGATCGTCGCGACCCGCACCGAGGCACCCATCCCCGCGAGCCTAGCAGCTGAGACCATTCCAGAGCCGAGGAGGATCAACGCGCGTGCCACGAGCCGACCCCGCCACGATCCCCCTCTGGCTCACGCCGACGGAGGCGCCGACGGTCGGCCGACGGATCGGCGACTGTCGGTCGACGGCCGGCGCGACCGTCGGTTGGGTATGCTGTCCTCCGAGACGGGACCGCTGGCACAGCCCTTGTTGCCGGACGCCCGAGCCCATGATGACCGACCGCACCACCGCGCAGCAGGAGACCCTCGATCGCGCTCCCGGCCGGCGCATGGCGGGCGCGCGCGCGACCTCGACGCTGCTCACCATCGTCCACCACCCGGATCCCGGCCGGGTCGGGGAGCGCGCGGTGCTGACCGAGGAGCGCACGCCGCTCGGCCGGCTGGAGCCGCTGTGCCGCGCGCCGGGCGGCGGCGACGCGCGCGGGCTCGGCGATCCGTTCGTGAGCCGGCGGCCCTCGTACCTCGTGCGCGAGGCGGACGGCTCGGTGCGGTGGACCCGCGACGAGCACGGCTCGGGGATGCTCGCCGACGGACTGCCGGTGTCGAGCGCGGTGCGCTTCTCGCCCGAGCAGCTCGCGCACGGGGTCGTGCTCGAGCTCGCGCAGCGCGTGGTCCTCCTGCTCCACGCGCGCGCCGACGCGGAGCCGTCGCCCGAGCGCTACGGGCTCGTCGGAGAGAGCGAGGCCATCGAGCGCGTGCGCGCCGCGATCCGGCAGGTCGGCGACCTCGACGTCCCCGTGCTGCTGCGCGGCGAGAGCGGCACCGGCAAGGAGCTCGTCGCGCGGGCGATCCACGAGGCGTCCGGGCGCGCCGGCCCGCTCGTCGCGGTGAACATGGCGGCGCTGAGCCCGACCGTCGCCGCCTCGGAGCTCTTCGGCCACCTCCGCGGCGCGTTCACGGGCGCGGTCCGCGATCACCTCGGGTGCTTCCGCGAGGCCGACGGCGGCACGCTCTTCCTCGACGAGATCGGCGACGCACCTGCAGACGTGCAGACCATGTTGCTCCGCACGCTCGAGACGGGCGAGGTCATGCCGGTCGGCGGGAGCCGCCCGGTGAAGGTCGACGTCCGCCTGATCACGGCGACCGACGTGGACCTCGAGACCGCGGTCGCGGGGGGCGCGTTCCGCGGCTCGCTCGTCCATCGCCTCGCCGGCTTCCAGATCCCGATCGCCCCGCTCCGCGAGCGGCGCGAGGACATCGGCCGCCTCCTCGTCGAGTTCCTGCGCGAGGAGCTCGAGCGCGTGGGGATGGCCGATCGGCTCGAGCCGCGCGACGCGGAGTCGCCGCCCTGGCTCCCCGCCGACGTCGTGGCGCGCCTGGTCCGCTACGCCTGGCCGGGGAACGTGCGCCAGCTCCGGAACGTGGCGAGGCAAATCGTGTTGACGAGCCGCGGCGAGCCGCACGCGCGGATCGACGCCTCGGTCGAGCTCGCGCTCGCGCCGCGCCCCGCCGCGGCGATCGACCCGGGGCCCGGCCCGAGCGCGGCCGCGCCCGAGCCCGCGGCGCGCCGGCGCAAGCCCGGCGACGTCGACGTCGAAGAGCTCCGCGAGGCCTTGCGGGCGTGCCGGTGGAAGCTCGGCCCGACCGCCGAGCGCCTCGGGATCTCGCGCTCCTCGCTCTACGATCTGATCGATCGCACCCCCGAGCTGCGCCGCGCCGCGGACGTGCCGCGGGACGAGATCCTCGCGCAGATCGCGGAGGTCGGGCAGGACGTCGACGCCCTGGCGGACCGGCTCTGCGTGAGCCCGCGCGGGCTGCGCTTGCGCATGAAGGAGCTCGACATCGCGTAGACTCGCGGAGTGGCTGGGCTTCGGTACGCGACGGTCGCGCTCGGGGCGCTCGCGCTCGTGGGCGCCGGCGCGTGCGACGGCGCGCCCCCACCCGCCGTGGACGCGGGGATCGACGCGAGCGCGCCGGACCTCTTGCGGATCGACGCGGGCGCCCTCCCCCCGCTCGCGATCGCGCCGCCCGCGCCGCCGGCCGAGGCCACGCCCCCCGCGCCGCCCGAGCTCGGTCCCTGCGCCACGGGCTGGGTCGAAGCGGACGGCATCTGCCGCCCGGCGCTCGACGACGCCCCGGCGTGCCCCGCGGGCGAGCACGCCTTCGCGACCGGCTGCGCCCGCGTCGGCAGCGCATGCCCCGCCGACGGATGGCCCGCCGACCTCCCGACCGATCGCGCGGTGGTCTACGTCGCCCCCGGCGGCGGCTTCGGCGCCGGCACGCGCGAGGAGCCGCTCGGGCTCGTGAGCACCGCGCTCGCGAGGCTCGGCGGCGGCGGCGTCGTCGCGCTCTCCGTCGGGACCCACCGAGAGGACGAGCTCTGGCTCGACGGGACGGTGGAGGTCCGCGGCGCGTGCGCCGAGGGCACACGCATCGAGTCGCTGACGGAGGCGCAGCACAACCTCGTCACCCTGGTCGGGTCGTCGTCGCTTCGCGACGTGACGGTGAGCGCGGCGAACGGACCCGCGATCGTGATCGACGTCGGGCCCACCGACGCGCGGGTCGGCGACGTCGTCGTCGACGGAGGCCGCGCCGCCGGCGTGCTCGTCGTCGGCGGCGCACACGCGCTCGTCGAGCGCGTCGTGGTCCGCGGGATCGAGCCGCTCGAGGCGTGGGGAGGCGCGACGAACGGCGTGTGGGCGGATCGAGGCGGCGTGATCACGCTGCGCACGGCCCTGATCGAGGCGCTCGACGGCCCAGGGCTCACCGTGGCCGCCTCGACCGCCGACGCGCGCGACGTGACCATCCGCGGCACGCGCGAGCACGCGGTCGACCCCTTCAGCGCGTGCGTCGGCGTCTGGGGAGGCGGGACGCTCCGCCTGAGCGAGGCGCTCCTCGAGGGCTGCCCGACGGGCGGCGTGGTGGCCGGGGGCGACGCGACCCACGTCGAGCTCGACGCGTCGCTGGTGCGCGACACCCCCGGCCAGACCGACGGAGCGCGCGGCGCGGGCGTGCTCGCGGACCGCGCCTCGATCATCGTCCGTCGATCGGCGTTCTTGCGCAACCGCAGCGCCGGGATCCACGTCGATCGGGGCACCCTCGACGTCGAGGACGCGTTCGTCGGCGACACGCTGCCCTCGCGCGACGGCTCCATCGATGGTCAAGGTATATTGCTCGGTACGGACGTCGAGGCGACCGTCAGCCGGGTCCAGATCGAGCGCGCGCGCACGGCCGGCGTCACGACCGGCTGGGGCGGAGGCAACCGCCTGCGGGTCGCCGATCTCACGGTCCGCGCCCCGCGGCGCGCGCCCGGAGGGGGCGAGGGGTCCGGGGTGAACTGCCTGTTCGGCAGCGCGTGCGTGCTCGAGCGCGTGCTGGTCGAGGACGCCGATGGGCGAGGCGTCGAGATCGCAGGCGAGGTGACGGGATCGGACCTCGTGGTGAGCGGCGTGCGGGTGGTCCCTCGCGGAGGTCCGGGCACCGGCATCCAGGTCGTGGGGACGGCGCGGCTCGAGCGGGTGCGGGTGGAGCGGGCGAGCTCCGAGGCGATCAAGGTCTGGGGCGACGGAGACGCGGTGCTCTCCGACGTGGTGCTCCGCGCGACGCAGCCCGATCGGTTCCTGATCCTGGGGAACGGGCTCTGGGTGACCCAGGGGGGGCATCTCGAGCTCACGCGCGCGCTGGTCGAGGACATGCGGTTCTCGGGGATCCACCTGGACGGCGTGCACCCCGAGATGGGCTTCCCGAGCTCCGCGGTCCTCTCCGACGTGGTGATCCGCCGTGTCTCCGGGGACGATCTCCTCGGCTTCTTCGGCAACGGGGTGCGCGCCTCGAGCGGGACGACCGCGCTGCGGCGCGTGGTGATCGAGGACGCGCGAGAGACCGCGCTCGTGGCCTTCGGCGCGGGCACGTTGGTCGACGCCGAGGACGTCGAGATCGTGCGGACGCGCATGCGCGCGTGCACCGAGCGCGAGCTCGATCCGTGCGCGACGGACATCGCGGGCGGGTGCGGGATCACCGCGTTCAACGAGGGCGCGGTGTCGCTCTTGCGGTTTCGGAGCGCCGAGAACGCGCTCTGCGGGGTGATGATCGCGCCGGGCGCCACGATCACGCTCACCGACGGGGAGATCGCGCGCAACCCGATCGGCGCCAACGTGCAGGTGCCCGACTACGATCTCGCGCGCCTCAGCGACGGAGTCCGCTACGTCGACAACGACCGCAACTACGACGGCGCCACGCTGCCCGTCCCCGACGATGCGCCGCCTTCGTTCTGAGCTCGCGCTCGTCGGGATCGCGATCGCCTGCGGTTGCGATGTGAGCGCGCCCGTCGACGCCGGAGAGGACGCAAGTATCATTGACGCGGGCGCGCCGGACACGGGCCGCCTCGTGTGCGGTGACGGCCGCGTCGGGCCGACGGAGAGCTGCGACGATGGGAACCTCGACCCCGGCGACGCCTGCGATCCGAGCTGCCGCTGGGCACCCTTCTGCGGCGACGGGGTCGTGGACGACGGCGAGGTCTGCGACGACGGGAACGGCGCGCACGGCGACGGATGCGCTCTGCTGTGCGCGTCGGACGAGACGTGCGGGAACGGGCATTGGGATCCGCTCGCGGGCGAGGCGTGCGACGGCGAGCCAGGCTGCGGACCCGACTGCGCGTGGCCGAGCTGCGGCGATGGCGTGCTCGATCCCGGCGAGGCCTGCGACGACGGGGGGCTCGCCAGCTTCGACGGGTGCGGGGCCGATTGCCGCCCGGAGCGCGCGTTCTCGCTGAGCGAGATCGAGATCGCCCCCGCCGAGCGGGGCTGCGACGTGACGGCCGATGGGCTCGTCGACAACCGGTTCGCGCAGTGGCTCCGCTCCGCGCGCGCCCCCCTCTCCACGTTCCTCAACGAGACGCTGCTCCTCGACCTCTTCCTCGTCGTCGGCCTGCACGGCCTCGACGACCCCTCGGCCGCCGACGATCCGCGTGTCCTGGTCTCCTTGCTGGAGGCGTGGGACGCGAACGAGCGCGACGACGACAACGCCGCCGAGGGCACGCCGCTCTTCGTGCTGTCGGACTGGATGGCGCGCCCGGGCCGCCCCGAGCACGCGATCGCGGGATCGATCGCGGGGGGGCTCGTCGAAGCGGGCCCGGGCTCGCTCCTCCTCCGCCTGCGCACCGGTGCGCCCCAGACGAGCCCCTGTGATCTCTCGATCCGCACGCTCACCTTCCCGCTCGAGCGGGCGCGGCTCCGCGCGCGCGTCGCGGGGGTGGGTGACGAGCCCATCTACCTCGAGGACGCCCTCGTCTGCGGCGGCCTCCCGGTCCGCGCGATCGCGACGCAGCCCAACGTGTTCGCCGAGCTCCTCACGTTCCGACCGTGCGACGGACACACCGAGCCGACGCTCGTCGACCTCATCCTCGGAGGCAGCGACCTCGCCGGGATCCCGCTGGCGCCCGTGACGCCCGACATGGACCTCG
Source organism: Sandaracinaceae bacterium (assembly GCA_041918555.1). Classification (GTDB taxonomy): domain Bacteria; phylum Myxococcota_A; class Polyangia; order Polyangiales; family Sandaracinaceae; genus JACKEC01. The sequence continues at coordinate 2,057 of JAYRVK010001168.1, read as the reverse complement.
ACCTCGATGGCCTCGAGCGCTTCGAGCTCGACTCGTTCGGCCCGGTCGGCTGCCAAGCGGTCGTGAGCGCGTGCATCGACGGCGACGGCACGCGCTTCGATGGGCACGACTGCGTCTATCGACCGGAGATCGCCGACGCGATCTCGAGCGCGTTCGAGGTCACCGCGACCATCGCCACCATCGCCGGCATCGTCGGCGACGACGAGGCCTGCGCGCTCGCGCGCTGAGCTCGGCTCACGCGCGCGGGTGGGGGATCGGCAGGTGCTCGACGGCCCACGGGTGCTCGTGGTGATCGAGCGCCGCGGGATCGGGCACGTAGCCCGGGTCGAGCCGCGCGCGCAGCGTCCCGAGCGTGCGGAAGTCCCGCTGACTCACGACGTCGACGCCCGCCTCGAGCAGCGCCGCGGTCGCGACGCCGACCCCCTTCTGGAAGCGCCGCGGGGCGTCGAACCGGCACCCCTCCGAGATCACCTGGCTCCCGCACGCCCCGCTCATGTCGGTGAGGATCGCGAGCTCGACCCGCGCCGCGAGCGCGTGCGCGACCATGGCCCGCGCGCCGGCGATCATCGCGTCGGTCAGGTCGGCGCCGTGCTCGTCGCGCACGCGCGCGCGCCCGGCCAGGACGTCGACACCGTCGCCCCCGTGGAGGTCCGGCATCGTGCGCGGCGTGCCCAGTGCGTGCTGCTCGGGGCAGAAGGGCACCGCGCGCACGGTCGGCAGCGCGAGGAGCTCGCGCAGCACCGAGCCCAGGCCGTAGTCGGTCCCGTCGACGCCGCACGGCCACGCGGCGAGGCAGCCGCTCACGAGGACTCGCCAGGGATCCTCGGGGCTCGGGGTCCGGAGCGCGTCGATCCGGCTCGGGTGGTGCGCGAGCAGCACGGCCGGGGTCATCGCTCGTACGCGCCCGAATCGCAAGGATCGTTGCGGGGCGTGCCCCGCTGATCCCAGCCCTCGCAGCGCACCGCGTGGTCGAGCGCGGGGCTCGTCGCCGAGAGGGGCATCGTCGCCGTCGGCCCGCCGTGATCTCCGAGGGCCTCGAGCTCGGGGTCCGCGAAGAGCACCGAGGCCGCGCAGGGCAGGTCTGGGTTCCCGTTGTTCTTGGTCTCGGGCCACTGCACGTTGCCGCCGCCGTCCTCGAACGTCTCGTGGCAAGCGACCGAGGAGAACTCGTTGTCGGTCCGGTTGTTCGAGAACACGCAGTCGGTCAGCGTCACCGCGCCGCTCGAGCCCCGGAAGATCGCGGGCGCGTAGTCCGCCGAGTTGTCCGCGAAGGTCACGTGCTCGACGCGCACGATCCCGTTGCCCGCCCAGAGCGCGCCCGCGTTCCCCGGCGTGGTGTTGCCCTGGAACGTGCAGTTGGACACGTCGGCGTCGGTCCCGCCTCCGAGGAACAGCCCGCTCGCGTGGCTCCCCGTGGAGTTGCCCGAGAACGTCGAGCCGACGAGCACGAGCGGGACGCCCTCGTGGTACACGGTGCCCGTCCCGCCGCCGGGGCTCCCGGCCATGTCGTTGTCCGCGAACGTGCAGCGATCGAAGAGCGCGCGGCTCCCCTCGAGGTTGTAGGAGAAGAACGCGCTCCCGTGCTGCGTCGCGTGGTTGCGCTCGAAGGCGCTCCCGCAGATCGCGAAGTCGATCGGCGCGTCGAGCCACATCCGGTCGATGTAGAGGCCGCCGCCGTTCCCGTACTGGCCGCCGTCGGCCCAGCTCGTCGCCGAGTTCTCGACGAACGTGGTGTCGACGACGCGGAGGTTCGTGCTGCGGCTGAGGATCGCCCCGCCGGTCGAGCCGCGGTTGCCGACGAAGCGGCTCCCCGAGATCACGGCCTCCGTGAGCCCGCCCGCGTAGATCGCGCCGCCGCCCACGTCGTGGTCCTGGCTGTCGCTGACGTTGCCCTCGAACGCGCAGTCGATCACGCGCAGCGTCCCGAACCACGGCGAGAGCAGCCCGGCGCCGCTCTCGTTCTCCGCGCCGGCGGGCACGAAGCCGTCGCGGATGGTGATGCGCTGGAGCGTGAAGTCGAGGTGGTGGTCGAGCGCGGTCACCCGCCCCCCGCCGCC
>JAYRVK010001167.1:0-5219 GCA_041918555.1 Sandaracinaceae bacterium | reverse complement strand
GCGTGCTTCGCCGTCGCGTCGGAGGGGACCGCCGAGTGGCGGTTCGGCGACGGGGCGAGCGCGACGGGGCGCGAGGCGTGTCACGCGTACGCGCTCGTCGGCGCGCGCACCGTCGGCGTCGTGGTGACGGACGCCCGCGGCCGGCGCGCCGAGGCGACGCACTCGCTCTCGGTGGTGTTCCGACCGAGCGATCCGCGGCCCACCACGTCGAGCACGATCGCGATCGACGCGGCGCGGGGGCGCGCGTGGGTGGTGAGCCCCGACTCCGGCTCCGTCGCGGTCATCGGCCTCGATCCGCCGGCGCTCCTCGCGGAGCGCGCGGTCGGCGCGCGGCCGCGCGCGCTGGCGATCCTCGACGACGTCGTCGCCGTCGCGTGCCAGGGCGACGGGACGCTCCACCTCCTGGACGCGCAGACGATGGCGCCGCGTGCGGCCGTCCCCGCCGGGCCCGAGCCGTGGGGCGTGCTCGCGGATCCGCGCGGCGGGGCGCTCTACGTCGCGTCGCGGGCCGGCAGGATCGCGAGCTTCGCGCCGGACGGGCGGCTCCTCGGCGCGCTCGACGTCGGCGGCGAGCCGCGCGGCCTCGCGATGAGCGCTCGCGGGGCGCTCCTCGTCACGCGGTGGCGCTCCGATGCCGAGGGCGCGCGCGTCCAAGTGATCGACGCGCGCGACCCGGTGGTGCTGCGGGCCGGCCCGGAGACGCTCCTCCCCCGGCAGGAGGACGTCGACTCCGACACCGACAACCGCGGCGTGCTCTCCTTCCTCGGTCAGGCCGTGCCTTCGCCGGACGGAGGCCGCGTGGTGCTCCCCGCGCTCAAGGCGAACGTGGTCGCGGGGCTCTTCCGCACCGGCGAGCCGCTGACCAGCCAGACCACCGCGCGCGCGGCGCTGGGCGAGGTGCTGCTCGGCGCGCCCGACGCAGCCGCGGTCGACGCGTTCCGCCACTCCTTCGACGACCTCGACCTCGCGTCCGCCGCGGTGTTCTCGCCGATGGGCGATCGCCTCTTCGTCGCGATGCAGGGCGCGCAGACGGTGGTGGTGGTCGACGCCTACGACTACTTCACGGTCGGGAGCATCGACGACGTCGGCGAGGCCCCGCAGGGCCTCGCGCTCTCGCCCGACGGCCGCCTCCTCCTCGTGCAAGGTTATTTGTCACGGTCCGTGCGCTTCTACGACGTCTCGAGCTTCGCGACCGAGCCGCCGCTCGTCGCGGAGATCTCGACCGCCTCCACCGAGCCGCTCGATCCGCAGGTGCTCGAGGGCGCGCGGATCTTCCACCGCAGCCGCGATCCGCGGATGAGCCGCACCCGCTACTTGTCTTGCGCGAGCTGCCACCTCGACGGGGAGGGCGACGGGCTCGTCTGGGACTTCACCCAGCGCGGAGAGGGCCTGCGCAACACGATCGAGCTCCGCGGCCGCGCGGGCCGCGCGCCGCTGCACTGGACCGCGAACTTCGACGAGGTGCAGGACTTCGAGCACGACATCCGCGCAGGGCAGGGTGGGCTCGGGTTCCTCTCCGATGGCGCGTTCCACGCGATGGGGCGCGACACCCCGTTCGGCGAGCCAAAGGCGGGCCTGAGCCCGGAGCTCGACGCGCTCGCCGCGTACGTCGCGAGCCTCGACGCCTTCGGCGCGAACTTCTACGCGGCGATCGACTCCGACGCGGCGCGCGCGCGCGGCGCGGAGCTGTTCGGGGATCCGGCGGTCGGCTGCGCGCGGTGCCACGCGCCGCCGAGCTACACGGACAGCGCGCTCGTGGCGGGCGGGCCGGTGCTCCACGACGTCGGGACCCTGTCCCCCGGGTCGGGCATGCGGCTCGGCGAGGCGCTGACGGGCCTCGACACCCCGACGCTGCGCGGCCTCTGGCGCACCGCCCCGTACCTCCACGACGGATCGGCCGCGACGCTGCAATACGTCTTGACAACGCGCAACCCCGACGATCGCCACGGCGTGACGAGCCACCTCGACGCGGCGCAGCTCGACGACCTCGTGGCGTTCCTGCGCGGGCTGGACGACGCCGCGCCCTGATCCTCGGCCTCAGAGCACGCGCAGGCGCGGGGGCGGCCGCCGGCGATCGATCCGCGTGAGGCCCGCGTCGTGCGCGTGGCGCAGCGCGAGCAGGTGCTCGTGCGGGCGGAGGCGCCGCGCGAGGTCCGGGTACCTCTCGGGGCGCTGCGCGACGAGACCGGCCGGGTGGTACTGGTCCATCACGTTGACCCAGGTCTCGGGCGAGATCTCGTCGGCGATCCAGCGCAGCACCTCGGCGCTCTCGTCGACGCGCTCGGGCATCACGAGGTGGCGCACGAGCAGGCCGCGCCGCGCGATGCCCTCGTCGTCGAGCGCGAGATCGCCGACCTGGCGGTGCATCTCGCGGATCGCGGCGGTCGCGACCTCCGGATAGTCCTTGGCCTTGAGGAGGCGCGCGGAGGTGTGCGGCGAGAGCGTCTTGAGGTCCGGCATGTAGATGTCGACGACGCCGTCGAGGAGCGCGAGGGAGTGCAACGAGTCGTACGCGCTCGTGTTGTAGACGATGGGCAAGCGAAGCCCGCGCTCCACCGCGACGAGGAGCCCCTCGAGCATCTGTGGGACGACGTGCTCGGGGCTGACGAAGTTGATGTTGTGGCAGCCGAGCGCCTGCAGGCGGAGCATCATCGCGGCGAGCGCCTGCGGCGTGACCTCGTCGCCGACGCCCTCGTTCGACGTGTCCCAGTTCTGGCAGAACACGCACTTCAAGTTGCACCAGCTGAAGAAGATCGTGCCCGAACCGCGCTGGCCGCGGAGGCAGTCCTCCTCGCCGGAGTGCGGGAAGAACGAGGCGACCTTCGCGAGGCGGCCGACGCGGCAGACCTTCGCCTCGTCGACGAGGCGGTTCACCCGGCAGTCGCGCGGGCACACGGTGCAGCTCGCCAGGACGGCCAGCGCCTCGTCGACGCGGCGCGCGAGCTCGCCCGAGGCGTGCGTGTCGAGGTAGGCGGGCCAGCTCATCCCGAAGAGCGTAGCCCGGCGCGCTAGAGGACCTCGGCGGCGAGCTCCGCGAGCTCGGAGCGCTCGCCCTTGCGCAGCGTGATGTGCCCCGCGATCGAGCGGCCGCGGAAGCGGCCCACCGCGTGGACGAGGCCGTTGCTCGTCGCGTCCATGTACGGGTTGTCGATCTGGTACGGGTCGCCGGTCAGCACGACCTTCGTCCCCTCGCCCGCGCGGCTCACGATGGTATTCACCTCGTGCACGGTGAGGTTCTGTGCCTCGTCGACGATCAGGAATTGATCCGGGATCGAGCGCCCGCGGATGTACGTCAGCGGCTCGACCGAGAGCATCCCGAGGTGGAGCATCTCCTCGTAGCTGCGGCCGTTCTTGCGGTCCTCGCTGGTGAGCCCCATCAGGAGCTCGAGGTTGTCGAAGATCGGCTGCATCCAGGGCTGGAGCTTCTCCTCGATGTCGCCCGGCAGGTAGCCGAGGTCGCGGCCGAGCGGGAAGATCGGGCGCGAGACGAGGACGCGCTGGTACTTCTTCTCCTCGTGCGCCTTGCGGAGCGCGGCGGCGAGCGCGAGCAGCGTCTTGCCCGTGCCCGCCTTGCCGACGAGCGTGACGAGCTTGATGCGGTCGTCGAGCAGCAGGTTCAGCGCGAACGCCTGCTCGCGGTTGCGCCCGGTGATCCCCCAGACGCGCTCCTTCTTCTTCGGGAGCGGCTCGAGCTTCAAGCCGGCCGGATCCACGCGGCCGACACCGGTGTGGCTCGCGTGGTCGCTGTCGACGAGCTGCACGAACTGGTTCGCGACCGAGCCCGCCGGCGCGTCGATCGAGCCCTCGCGATAGAGCGCGTCGATGAGCTCGGAGCCGACCTGCACCTCGCGCCAGCCGCTGTAGAGCTCCTCGAGCTCGGTGCGGTCGTGCTCGTAGTCCGCCGCGACGAGCCCGAGCGCGTCGGCGCGGATGCGCAGGTTCACGTCCTTGCTGACGAGGATCGTCGGCGTGTTCGGCGTCTCGTCCTTCACGTCGAGCGCGACCGCGATGATCTTCGAGTCGGTCTCGTGGCTCGAGATCGCGTACGCGGTCGGCAGCGAGCGGCCGGTGAACGCGACGCGGAGCGAGCCACCGTCGGGGAGCTCCACGCCCTTGGCGAGGTTCCCCTGTGCGCGGAGCTCGTCGAGGGTGCGGCTCACCCCGCGGGCCGATCGCCCGAGCTCGTTCATGTCGCGCTTGAACTTGTCGATCTCCTCGATGACGTAGATCGGCAGGACCACGTTGTTGTCCTCGAAGGCGTAGAGCGCCCCGGGGTCGTGGAGCAGGACGTTGGTGTCGAGGACGAAGTTCTTGATCACCTGGGCACCGGCGGAAATTTGGCTCATCTGCATCGAAGAATGCGGCCCGCACGAGAGAGCGAGCGACTCCGCATGTCCCCGTTGGGCGCGCAATGCAAGCGCTCCGCGCACGGCCGTCTCCGGCCGCGGGGGCCAGCGCGGGGTCAAGTGGTCGGGATCCCACGGGAAGCCGCCTGCGCATCGAAATTCGCGGGCCCGCCGCGCGAGGGCCCGGACGCGATCGCTTTCAGGGCCGGTGGACGTGCAGCACGGACTCCTCGCCGGGCACCCCGATCCGCAGGGGGAAGCCGTACACGCCGGTGCCGCGGTGGACGTAGAGGCGGTTCCGACCCGCGGCCCAGAACCCGTGATCCGGGATCGAGGTGAACGCGCTCACGAAGGTGAGCGGCGCGCCCAGCGTGAGGAGGCCGATCTGCCCGCCGTGGGTGTGTCCGCTCAGCACGAGGTCGGCCTCGCCGTCGGGTACGTGCTTGAACGCGCCCGGATCGTGGAGGAGCAAGAGGCGCAGGTGATCGGGGCGGCGCGGGAAGCGCGCGCACAGCGCCTCGAGGCGCCTCTCGCGATCGCGGAACGCGAAGTCCGCCCCGAGGATCTGCACGGGGCCCGCGGCCGTCTCCACGGTGGCCTCGTCGTCGACGAGCAGCTCGATCCCGTGCGCCGCGCACGCGGAGCGGACGATCTGCGGGGCCTCGTGATCGTGGTTGCCGAAGCACGCGAAGACCTTGCCCCTCGCCGCGGCGAGCGGCGCGAGCGCGTCGACGAGCGTCCGCGGATCCGTCTGCGACTCCATCGTGAGGAAGTCGCCGGTGATGACGATCAGGTCGGGGTCCTCCGCGACCGCGCGCGCGCAGACACCCTCGAGGCGCGACACGCTCATCAGCGGCCCGAGGTGCGGGTCGG
>JAYRVK010001166.1:0-7845 GCA_041918555.1 Sandaracinaceae bacterium | reverse complement strand
TCCGCCGGTTCGCCGCGCGCCTCGACCTCGCCCGGCGCGTCCCGACCGACGCCGAGCCGTGGCTCTGCCATCCGATCGCGGTCGTCAACGCCGTCGCGCGCGCGACCGGCCTCAGGTAGACGGGAGGAGCGGACCATGGCCCGACTCGCGCTCCTCACCACGCTCCTCGTCGCCTGCGGCGAGCCCGACCCGATGGCGGGGACCGACGCGGGCCCCGAGCCCGATCTGCGCTTCGTCGCGGTGACCTTCAACACCGGCACCGCGCCCGAGCTCCCGCACGACGGACCGCCCGAGGACGGGTACAGCCAGGCCCTCGCCGACCTCTCCGACATGCACTACGGGAACGGGCTCGCGTGGCTGCCCGCCGTCGACGCCGCGACCTTCTTCCTCTCGACGCTCCAGCCGGACGTGATCGTGTTCCAGGAGATCTTCCACACGCCCGACTGCGCGTCCGTCCCCGCGGCGGCGCGCGCGGGGTTCGTGTGCGAAGGCTGGGTGGAGGGCGAGCCGACCGTCGCGCAGACGATCGTCGGATCGGGCTATCAGGTGCTGTGCAACCTGGGCAAGCCCGACAAGTGCGCGGCGGTGCGGCGCACCCTCGGGAGCTTCCGCGGGTGCACGCGGGACCTCTGCCTCGACGGGCTCGACGGAGCGCAGGTGAGCGGGTGCGGCAGCGGCTCGCGGGTCGGTCGCGGCGTGATCGACCTCGTGCGCGGCGGCTCGATCACCCTCGTGAACGTGCACGGCTCGAGCGGGATCGAGGCAGCCGATCAGGACTGCCGCACGCGGCAGTTCGACCAGGTGTTCGTCGACCTCGACGGCGCGCCCGCGGCCAATGGCGCGGTGAACCTCGTGATGGGCGACTTCAACACCGACCCCGAGCGCCTCGCGAGCGGCGACCCGAGCGCGGCGCGCCTCGTCGAGCACGTCGACGGCACGCCCTTCCACTTCGTCACCGCCACCGATCGGCGCGCGCCGGCGACCTACGCGGGCCTCTTCAACATCGACCACGTGATCAGCGACGCGCTCGGGGGCGAGTGCTGGGCCGCGGGGATCACCGAGGGCCACCCGCCCGTCATCGACGCGGTCTACTTCGATCACGTCCCGATCGTGTGCGAGCTGTCCGGCGACCTCCCCTAGAGCTCCGAATCGTTCGCCCGCCGAGGCGCCGAGTCTGGGCGCGAAGGCACCACGCATGGGGCGGCGATCGCGCCAGCTCCGCTTCGATCCAGCAAACTTATTTGCGCCTTGGTGCGTTTGCGAGAGCGCCTCCCTCGCGCCTCGGCCCCCTTCGCGCTGGACGTGCGACCGTTCGGCGAGCTCGGGTAGCCGCTCGTCCCTTTGTGTTGGCGTGGGGCGGAGCACGCTCCTACAACGCGGCCGATGGCGAGACGCGAGATCGCGGGCTGGGGAAACTACCCGAGGCTCGAGTGCGAGGTGCACGCGGTGGACGACGCCGCGCGCATCGCGCTCGACCCGCGCGGCACCATCGGGCGCGGGCTCGGCCGCAGCTACGGCGATCCCGCGCTCGTCTCCGACGGGACGGTCCTCGACCTCACCCCGATGGATCGCTTCCTCGCGTTCGACGAGGCGAGCGCGCGCCTGACCTGCGAGGCGGGCGCGAGCCTCGCGCAGATCCTCGCGGCGTTCGCGCCGCGCGGCTTCTTCCCCGCGATCACCCCGGGCACCAAGCACGTCACGATCGGCGGCTGCATCGCGAACGACGTGCACGGCAAGGCGCACCACGTGGACGGCTGCTTCTCGAGCTGCGTGGACGCGTTCGACCTGCTCCTCGCGAACGGCGAGGTCGTGACGTGCTCGCGCGACGCGAACGCGGACCTCTTCTGGGCCACCTTCGGCGGCCTCGGACTCACGGGGATCGTGCTCCGCGCGACGCTGCGGCTGCGGCCGGTCGAGACCACGTACTTTCGCCAAGAGGCGATCGTGGTCGCGGACCTCGCGGAGCTGCTCGCCGCGTTCGAGGACAGCGACGCGCGCCACCCGTACTCCGTCGCGTGGATCGATCCGCTCGCGATCGGCGCGCGCCTGGGGCGCGGAGTGCTCACCGTCGGCGATCACGCGCGGCTCGACGATCTCCCGGCGCGCCTGCGCCGCCGGCCACGGCGCGTCGCCCAGGGCGCGCTCGCGTCGGTGCCCTTCCAGCTCCCGAACGCGAGCCTCAACCCCCTCACGCTGCGCGCGCTCAACGCGGTGATCGGTCAGGTCCAGGCGCACGGCGGCGCGATCGCGCACTACGAGAAGTTCTTCTACCCGCTCGACGCGATCGGCGAGTGGAACCGCGGCTACGGCGCGCGCGGCTTCACGCAGTACCAGTTCGTGATCCCGCTCGACGACGGCGAACGGCGCATGCGCGCCATCCTCGAGCGCATCGCGAGGAGCGGCGAGCTCCCCTTCCTCAACGTCCTGAAGAAGTTCGGCCGCCAGGGCGAGGGGCACCTCTCGTTCCCCTTCGAGGGCTACACCTTCGCGATCGACTTCCCGATCACGTCCTCGCTGGGCGCGCTCTGCGCGGAGCTCGATCGCATGGTGATCGACGCGGGCGGGCGCGTGTACCTCGGCAAGGACGCGTTCCTCGACGCGGCGTCGCTCCCCGCGATGTACCCGCGGCTCGAGGAGTGGCGCGCGATCAAGGCGCGCGTGGATCCGCGCGGCGTGTTCCGCTCGCATCTCTCGGATCGGGTCGGCCTCACGCGCTGCTAAGCTCCGCGCCGTGCGCTACCTCCACACGATGCTCCGCGTACGGGACCTCGACGCGGCGGTCGACTTCTTCGTGCAGAAGCTCGGGCTCGTCGAGCGCCGGCGCCGCGAGAGCGAGTCGGGGCGATTCACGCTGGTGTTCCTCGCGAGCGGCGCCGCGGACGACCCCGCCGAGCTGGAGCTGACCTACAACTGGGATCAGCGCGAGCCCTACGCGACGGGCCGGTTCTTCGGCCACCTCGCGTTCGCCGTCGACGACATCTACGCGACCTGCCAGCGGCTCGCGGACGCGGGCGTCACGATCCACCGCCCGCCGCGCGACGGGCGGATGGCGTTCGTGCGCTCGCCCGACCTGCACTCGATCGAGCTCTTGCAGCGCGGCGACGCGCTGCCGCCGCGCGAGCCCTGGGCCTCGCTGCCGAACGTGGGGGAGTGGTGAGCGCGATCGACTGGGCGGCCGTCGAGGCCGAGGCGCTCGAGCACTTCAAGGCGCTCCTGCGCATCGACACGACCAACCCGCCAGGCAACGAGCGCCCCGCGGCCGAGTACATCGCGCGGGTCTTCGAGCGCGAGGGCATCGAGCACCGCGTCGTCGAGAGCGAGCCCACGCGCGCGAGCGTGATCGGGCGCCTGCGCGGGAGCGGGAAGGACGGGCCGCTCCTCCTCAACGGGCACCTCGACGTCGTCCCGGCCGACGCCGCGTCCTGGACGCACCCGCCCTTCGACGCGGTCGAGGCGGACGGGTTCCTCTGGGGCCGAGGCGCGATCGACATGAAGAACATGGTGACGATGGGCTTCATGAGCCTCGTCCTCGCCAAGCGCCTCGGGCTCGCGCTCGAGCGCGACCTCGTGTTCGCGGGCGTCGCCGACGAGGAGGCAGGGAGCCGCAACGGCGCGCTGTTCCTCGCCGAGCAGCACCCCGAGCTCGTGCGCGCCGAGTACGTCCTGAACGAGGTCGGCGGCTACACGCTCCACATGGGGCAGACCCGCTTCTACCCGATCCAGGTCTCGGAGAAGGGGATCTGCTGGTTCGAGATGCGCGTCGAGGGCCCACCCGGGCATGGCTCGATGCCGCGCCCCGACAACGCGGTGACGCTGCTCGCGGGCGCCCTGGAGCGGCTCGGGACGACCCGCCTCCCCCAGCACTCGACCCCCGTGGTCGAGCAGTTCCTGCGGACCCTCGCCTCCGGCGCCCCGTTCCCCCGGAACAAGATCCTGCCGCTGCTCCTCTCGCCCAGCCTCGCGGGGACCCTGCTCGATCTGCTGGAGAAGCAGAACGTCGAGCAGGCGATCGGGCTCAACGCGATGCTCCGCAACACCGCTTCGCCGACCATGCTCGAGGGGAGCTCGAAGGTGAACGTCATCCCCCCACGCGCGATCGCTCGGGTCGACGGGCGGACCCTGCCGGGGCAGAGCGTCGAGCAGTTCCTCGCGGAGGTCCAGCGCGTGGTCGGGCCCCACGTGAAGATCCAGGTCTTCGAGCAGCACGACGGGACGACCTTCGATACCGACACCCCGCTGTACGACACCCTCTGTCGGGTGCTGAGGCGGCGCGACGAAGCGGCGGTGCCTGTGCCCTATATGATACCTGGTTTCACGGACTCGTTCGCGTACGCGAAGCTGGGCGCGACCTGCTACGGGTTCTCGCCGGTGCGCATCGACGACCCCTCGGTGGTGTTCACCGCGATGTATCACGGACACGATGAGCGCATCCCCGTGGACGGGTTCCGCTGGGGCCTGCGCACGCTCTTCGAGGTGGTCCGGGACTTCTGCGCGCCGGGGGCCTAGCCGTCGGCGGCCTTCGCCATGAGCGCGGCGGCGAGCTGGTCGTCCTCGCCGCTCATCAAGATCCGGTGCGCGAGCTCCATCAGCTCGGTCGGCCGGGCGCGGCTCGGGTCCGCGAGCAGGCGCCGCAGCTGGCGCTCCCTAGCGCGCTCGCGCTCGAGCGCGCCGGCGAACGTCGCGCGCAGATCCTGGAGCTCGGGCGCGGGCTCCGTCTGGGCCGCGAGCGCCTCGTCGACGAGCGCGAGCGCCGCCTCGGAGGCCCGGGTCATCCGGCTCAGGACCAGGGTGGCCGCGTCCTCGTAGGTCAGGGTCGCGAGCGCGAGGAGGACCTCGGGAGAGCGCTCGCCGCCCGCCGCGAGGTGGTCCTCGAGCTCGCGGATGGCCTCTTCGTGACCCTGCCCGTCGCGGAGCGCGCGCCGGACGACCGCGCGCAGGCCCTCGGGGAGGCGGTGGGGATCGAACACGCTCGGCACGTCCGGTCGTACGGGCTCCGACGCCCATTTCCCCCCCGCCGCGCGCGAGATTGGAGTTGACGCGACAGGGGCGCGTCGTGGAATGCTGCCGGCCGATGCCCGACTCCCAACATCCGACCGTCACCGGCTTCCGCTTCGGCGCCACGGCGTGCGGGATCAAGCCGGACGGGCAGCTCGACCTCGGGGTCATCCTCGCCGACGACGCGGTGAGCGTCGCCGGCATGTTCACCAAGAACCGGGTCAAGGCGGCGCCGGTCGTCCTCTCGATGCAGCGGGTGGAGCGCGGGCGCGCGCAGGCGGTGGTGGTCAACAGCGGGAACGCCAACGCGTGCACCGGTCCGAAGGGCATGGAGGACGCGAAGGTCATCACCTCGATCGTCGCGGACGAGCTCGGGGTCGCGGACGACATGGTCCTGATGGCGTCGACCGGGGTGATCGGGCAGGCCATGCCCTCCGAGCGGATCGAGGCTGCGCTGCCCCGGCTCATCGCCGAGGCGCGGCCGGACCGGATCGACGACTTCGCGCGCTCGATCATGACCACCGACCGCTGGCCGAAGGTCTCCTCGATCAAGTTCCCCATCGGGCTCGAGAAGGAGGTCACGGTCCTCGGCGTCGCGAAGGGTGCGGGGATGATTCACCCGGACCTCGCGACCACTCTGGTGTTCGTCCTCACCGACGCGCCGATGCACAGCTCCTTCCTCCAGCGCGCGCTCAGCACCGCCGTGGACCGCACCTTCAACCGGCTGACGGTGGACGGCTGCACCAGCACGAACGACACCATCCTCGCGATGAGCTCCTCCGCGGTGCAGTCCGAGCCCCTGCGCGGGAGCGATCGGGACGCGCGGCGCTTCATCGACGCGCTGGTCGATGTGCTCGGCGAGCTCGGCAAGCGGATCGTCCAGGACGGGGAGGGCGCGAAGCACGTCGTCCAGCTCGAGGTGCTCGGCGCTCCGAGCGAGGACGCGGCTCTCAAGGTCGCGGAGCAGATCGGCAAGAGCCTGCTCGTGAAGGCGATGATCTGGGGCCGAGACCCGAATTGGGGGAGGATCATGGCGGCGGCCGGGATGGCCGGCGTGGCCTTCGACCCCGACAAGGTCGAGATGAAGTTCGGCAAGGTCCTCGTGATGCGCAGGGGCGTCGCCGTCGGGCGTGAGGCCGACGAGGAGGCGCGGCGCGTGATGGCGGAGCCGAGCTATCGGATCCAGCTCAAGCTCGGGCCCGGCAAGGCCAAGGCGACGTACCTCTTCTGCGACATCGGCGAAGAGTACTTGCGGATCAACGCGTCCTACCGAAGCTGAGCGCATGCACTGCGCGCGGCACCCGGACGTCGCGGCGGACGGGACCTGCGAGCGCTGCGGGGACTACGTCTGCCGCGGGTGCCGTCACCCTCTGTACTCCGCGCTCTGCGCGCGCTGCGGCGACCGCCTGCCCCGCGGGATCGCCTGGGAGGATCATCGCTACGGCATCCTGCCGTGGCGCTTCGTGCTCACCCTGCGCGACGTGCTCGTCCGCCCGAGGGTCGCGTTCCCAGGCCCTGCCCGGCTTGCCCCAGGTCTCTCGTTCGCGCTCGCGTGCTTCGCGCTCGCGGTGATCCCGTTCGTCGCGCTGGTCCTCGACGCGACGCGCGCGTTCGACCGGGCCTCGATCGCGTCGGCCCTGCTCGGGAGCGGGGTGGTGGTGGCGCTCGCGACGGGCGGGCTGGTCCTCACCCAGGCGCTCACGTTCGGGGTCGGCCTGATGATGGTCGGCCGCCGCCACGGCGTGATCCGCTTCGGGCTGCGCGCCGCCTCCTACGCCTCCGCGCTCTGGTGGATCGTGTTCTTCGTCGGAGCGCTGGCGACGCGCGCGCTGGAGATGCCCGACGCAGGCTGGGCCGTCCTCCTGGCGGCGTGGGCGGCGCTGACGGGCCGTGTGTTCCTGTACGCCGCGCGCGGCCTCGGGCTGACCACCGGCTCTGCGGTGAGCGCGGCGCTCGGGCCCACGCTGCTGTGCACCACGCCGATCGCGCTCCTCGCGTACGAGCGCCTCGCCTGGCTCGCGTGAGCGAACGTCGCGCTTCCCTTGGACCCTCGGCGGATCCGAGTCACCCTTGTCGCGTGCGGCGCTCCTTCATCGCCGCCGGGGTGGGGCTCGGGCTCTTGCTGCCGGCGCTGGTCCTCGCGCAGAACGAGGTCCCCGAGTGCGTCACGGTCCGCGGGGAAGCCCGCTGGGGAGCGGACGCGTACAATCACGTCGTGGTCGTCGAGAACCGGTGCGCCGCGCGAGCGCGCTGTCGAATCGCCACCGACGTCAACCCACGGGCGACGGACCTCGAGGTGCCCGCGGGCGCCACGCGCGAGGTCGTGACCTTCCTCGGATCGCCGGCGAGCGCGTTCACGCCGCGGGTCCAGTGCGAGCTGGCGCGATGAGCGAGAAGATCGCGCCTGCTTGTCCCGTCGACTCGCGCATGGGACGCTGCGCGCCGGGGAAGTCGCGATGAGCACGATCCGCGAGGATCTCCTCCCGCAGCCGGGAGACGTGATCGCCGAGCACTACCAGATCGAGAAGCTGCTCGGTCATGGCGGGATGGGCGCGGTGTTCGCGGCCAAGCACACGCGCACCGGCCGCGCCGTCGCGATCAAGTGGATGCTCCCGCAGGCCGCGACGAGCACCGAGGCGCTCGCGCGCTTCATCTCGGAGGCCCGCGCGACGGCGCGCATCGAGCACCCCAACGTCGTCCACATCTACGACTTCGGGGAGGCGAACGGCTCACCATTCCTCGTGATGGAGCGCCTGCGCGGCCGCTCGCTGCGCGAGCACCTCGATCTCGTGGGCCGGCTCTCGCCGACGGACGCGATCCACCTGCTGGTGCCGGCGATGCGCGGCGTGG
>JAYRVK010001165.1:0-4742 GCA_041918555.1 Sandaracinaceae bacterium | reverse complement strand
GCAGGCGGCGCGCGAGCCGCTCGAGCGCGCGCTCGCTCTCCTCGATCAGGGCCACGCCGAGGCGGGCGACGCGCTCGTCCGCCGTGCGTGGGCCGCGCTCCTGCGTGAGACGGGGGACGTCGCGGGCGCCGACGCGGCCGTGGCCGCCGCGCGTGCGCGGATCGAAGCGAGGGCTCGCGCGATCGGCGACACCGACATCCGCGCCGCGTTCCTCGCCGCGCACGGCCCCAACTAAGGGGACGCGATGTTGACAATCGTCGAGCTCGCCCACGAATGCCCAGCAATTGTGGGGAATCGCTCCGAGAGGCGAGCTGACTGTTGCCAACCTTGTCAACTGTCAACATCGCGTCCCCTGGGTCTCCCTGGGTCTCCGTCAAGCTCGCCTCAGCGCTTCGTGCCCGTCATGGACGTCGAGAGGTTCGTGCAGTCGTCGCACGCGCCGACGAAGTCGGCGTTGTACTGGCGCCGGAACGTCCCGGTCCACGTGAGCCCATCGGGCGCGAACGTGCCGGTGAGCGAGTAGGTCTCGTCGCAGCTCCCCATCAGGACGCAAGACACCGAGAACGTGCGGCTCGCCGAGACCGGCGCGCCCGTCATCACGCAGGGCGCGCCCACCACGCTGAGCATCGAGGTCTGGACGAAGTCGAAGCTCGAGATCGAGTAGTCGACGCCCCAGACGTCGAAGAGCACGCTGTACGCGCACATGTACGAGACGCCGGGCGTCACGTCGTAGGTGCCGGTCGGATCGAAGGACGTGCAGCCCGTCGTGTCGTACCGGCTTGTGCCGCCGCAGCGCAGCGTCCCGCCCGTGAACCCCCCGCCGATGCTCGTGCACGTCGCCCCGCCGAGCCGCGTGCCGTCGCACTGCTCGCCGGAGTCGATCACCCCGTTGCCGCAGAGGGTGCAGGCGCTCGTGTCGAAGCGGCACGTGCTCGTGCACCGGAGCGTCCCGCCGCCGAAGCCGCCGGGCACGCTCCGGCAGTCGTTCATGTCGAGGTCCGAGCCGTCACACTCCTCGCCGCCGTCGACCGCTCCGTCGCCGCAGTTGCTGCACGCGCTCGTGTTCCACCCGCCGCAGTCGCTCCGGCACGTGGCCGAGCCCGACAGGAACCCGAGCGCGCTGCAGTCGCGGAGCGCGCCGCGGCAGCAGGTGAACCCGTTGTCGCACGCCCCGTTGCAGTCGTCGTCGGCCCCGTTGCACGTCTCCGACGGCGGGACGCAGCCGTCGAAGCTGCAGTCGCCGAGGCAGCGCCGCGTCCCGGCCGAGGAGCAGATCGTCGTGCAGCTCTCCATGTCGCCCGGGGAGCACGCGAACGTCTCGTCGACGTCGCCGTCGCAGTCCTCGTCCCCGCCGCCGCAGAGCTCGACGCCGCGGCAGGTCCCGACGCCGCCCACGCACGTCAGCGTCCCCGGCGTGCCGCACGAGGTCGTGCACCCCGCGCCGTCGGTGCAGCACGTCTCGTCGGTGTCCCCGTCGCAGTCGTCGTCCACGCCGTTGCACACCTCGCCCGGCGGCACACAGTCGTCCCACGTGCAGTCGCCGAGGCACGTGCGCGCGCCCATCGACGCGCAGCTCGTCCCGCAGGTCCCGAGCGCCCCGGGCGAGCACGCGAACGTCTCGTCGACGTCGCCGTCGCAGTCCTCGTCGCCGCCCCCGCAGAGCTCGACGCCCACGCACGCGCCGTCGGGGCACGTGCGCGCCCCCGGCGTACCGCAAGACGTCGTGCACGCTTCACCCATCGTGCAGCAGCCCTCGTCGACCGCCTCGTCGCAGTCGTCGTCCTCGCCGTCGCAGAGCTCGGCCGCCTCGGGGTGCGTGTCCGCGTCCGCGTCGTCGCAGTCGTCGGCGCCGCAGGCCTCGTCGCCGAAGCCGTCGTCGTCGGCGTCGCGGACGTCGTGGGTGCACATCGCCGCGTCGAGGTCGCAGCCGTCGTCCGTGCACGCGTCGCCGTCGTCGCAGCTCCCGGGGCGCCGGAACTGGCAGCCGAACTCGGGCTGGCAGCTCCACTCGCCGAGGCACGGGTTGCCGCGCGAGCAGTCCGTCCCGACCGCGCACTCCTCGGGGGGCCGCGGGATGCAGCCCAGGGCTGGCAGGCAGATCTGGCCGCCCGCGCAGAGCCCGTCCTGCGGGACGTGATCGCAGACCTCGGCGTCGCGGCAGAAGTCGAGGGTGCAGCGCACGTCGTCGACGCACTCCTCATCCGTCGTGCAGCGCACGATCGCCGTCGTGCAGCCGAGCGTCTCGGAGCACTCGAGCCCGTCCGGGCAGCACCCGATGCACGCGTCCGGCACGCAGGCGCCGTCGACGCAGTGATCGATGGTGCACTCGATTCCGTCCGAGCAGTCGACGTCGCGCGCGCACGCCGCGGCGCCGGCGTCCATGCCGGCCGCGTCGGGGAGCGTGGCGTCTCCCGGGTCGATCGTCTCGACGGTACAGGCGGACAGCAAGAGCGCCATCGAGACCGCGAAGCGCATCGGGTCCACGATAACGGAGGCGGGACCCCGGCGACAACGGCGCCCGTTCCACCGTCAGGGAGCTCGAGGCGCGACGCCCGGGGTGCCCTCGACGGATCGGTCAGAACGGGTTGACGGGCACCGGCGTCACCGGACCGCCCGTCGTCGTCTGCCCCGGCAACACGATTTGCATCGGTAGATCCACGCCGCGGTCGCGCACGCGACAGGCCCGCCCCGCGAGATCGAAGCTCATCTCGGGGTCGCCGTCCTGATGGGTCATGCCCTGGTCGACCGCGGCGACGAAGTCGTCGCCCTGCCGGCGGCAGCGGTTGTAGCCCGACGTGCCCGCGCCGTACACCACCCGGCCGCCGCAGCGGATGTTGAAGCGGCAGTTGAAGGAGCCCGAGCGCGCGGAGCGCACCGCGATGGTGCACGAGCCGCCGCTCTGGAGGCGCCCCTCGTAGACCTGGCCCGCGCGCTCGCGCGCCTGCGCGAGGAGCTGGTTCGCCTGCGAGAGCTGCGCGGGCCCGACCCCGCGCATGTAGGTCACCGCCTGCGCGGCGAGGTAGGCCTGCGCGGGATCGGACTGGATCGTCTGGTTCGCGAGGGTGAGCCGCTGCGTCGCGAGCTGCGCGGTGGCCTGCGAGACCTCCGGCCGCGTGCGGTACGTGCTCGTCGGCGGCAGCGTGTCGAAGGTCATGAACGCGGTCGAGGCGTCTCCGCGCTGGAGCGCGGAGAGGCCGCTCTGGAACGTCGTCTCCTCCTGCTGGAGCGCGACCGCGCGCTCGCGGCAGCTCGTCGCGCCCGGATCGCCGGGCCGCGCGCGCAGCGCCTCGTCCGCGTGCTGCACCGCGAGGGCCGGGCTCTGCGCGGCGATCGCCGTGTTGCACTCGTTCAGCTCCGCGTCGAAGTCGGGGCCCGAGGGGCCGCGCTCCGGCTCCTCGCCCTCGGTCTCGTCTCCGTCGGTGCTCGCGACCTCGTCTTCGTCGTCGTCGCCGCTGAGCGCGACCGCGATCCCGATCGCCGCGAGCGCGCCGACCGCCAGCACGGCCACGGCCCCCACCGCGATCAGGAGCCCGGTGTTCTTCCGCGGCGGCGGCCCGAACTGATACGCGGCCGGCGGTGGCGCCATCCCCCCCCCTCCGGGGTACGACGGATAGCCCGGGCTCGTCACCGGGCCCGGCGACGACGCCCCGCCGAACGGCGGCGGAGCTCCGTACGGCGCGGGGGTCGGCGTCGCGTACGGGTGGGGGGACGCGTACGGCGAGGGCGCGGGCGTGTAGGGCGAGGGCGACCCGTACGGCACCGGCGTGGGGGTCGCCATCGGCGAGGGCGTGTGCGGCATCGGCGACGCGTACGGCTGCGGCGTGTGCGCGCCGTAACCGGGCGGCGGCGCGGGCGAGCCGGCGAAGCCCGGCGCGGACGGGAGCGACGACGCGTCGAGCGCCATGGTCCCCATCATCGCGGTGCCCGCGTAGTGCGCCGGCGAGAGCGCGACCTTGAGGCCCTCGAGGCAGTGGTGCGCGCTCGGGTAGCGCTCGTTCGGCTCGCGCGCGAGGCAGCGCGCGAACCACGCGTCGAACGCGGGCGTGAGCGCGACGTTGAGCCCGAGCTGCCGCACGCGCGCGCTCGGCGGCGTCATCTGCTGGACGATCGCCTCGTTGATGAACTGCGGCAGCGTGCCCTGTCCCCCGGGCTGCGCGCTCATCCAGTAGGGCCGGCCCGCGAGCGCGTAGAACGCGATCAGCCCGAGCGCCCACACGTCGGTGTGCGGCCCGATCCGCCCGTGCAGCTGCGTCTGCTCGGGCGCCATCCAGAACGGCGTCCCGATCGCCTGGCTCCCCGACGCGGTCATCGCCTCCTGCGTGAGCTTCGCGATCCCGAAGTCGAGGATCTTCGCGACGAACGGGAGCCCCACGCGCCGCGCCTGCGCGATGAAGAGGTTCTCGGGCTTCAGATCGCGGTGGACGATCCCGACCGCGTGCGCCGCCGACAGGCCGTGGCACGTCTGCTCGAAGAGGCTGAGCACCTCGTTGGCGGGGAGCGCGCCGCGCGAGGTCACCAGCTCGTCGAGGCTCTGCCCCTCGAGGAGCTCCATCGCGAGCCACGGTTGCCCGGTGCGCTCGTCGACGCCCGCGCCGACCACCTCGACGATGTGCTCGCTCTGGATCTGCGAGCCCACGCGCGCCTCGGTGACGAAGCGCTCGACGTACGCCGGGTTGTTCACGAACGTCGGGTGCAGGACCTTGAGCGCGCGCTGACGCCCGGTCGCGAGCTGGGTGGCGACG
>JAYRVK010001164.1:0-3075 GCA_041918555.1 Sandaracinaceae bacterium | reverse complement strand
CGGCGGGGGGGGTGCCGCCGCCGCCGCTCGCGGGCGCCGGGCCCTCCCCCGCCTCGCGGACGTCGCCGGCGCTCGGTACGGGCGCCTGGGGATCGTCGGCGCGCGCCTTGGGGGTGACGGCGGCGACGGGCGCGCGCGCCGGGTCCAGGAGCGAGGGGCTCGGCACCTCGGGGTTGAGGATCTTGTTGAGGACGTCCGCGTTGTTCTCGCCGCGGAAGAGCCGCCGCCCGGTGAGCGACTCCCAGAGCACGATCCCCATGCTGAACAGGTCCGAGCGCTGATCGGCCTGCCCGTTGGCCGCCTGCTCGGGCGCCATGTACGAGAGCTTGCCCTTGAACTGTCCGTCGCGTGTGGAGCTCAAGCGGACTTGCGCCTTGGCCACGCCGAAGTCGGTGATGCGCGCGATCCCGTCGTCGCCGACGAGGATGTTGTGCGGGCTCACGTCGCGGTGGACGATGCTCAACGGCTCGCCGTCCGCCGACGTGAGCACGTGCGCCGCGTGCAGCCCCGCGAGCGCGTCCATCACGATCCGCGCGGTGACCGGGATCGGGAGGCGCTCGCCGCCGAGCGCGGCGCCGCGCAGGAGGTGGCCGAGGTGATCGCCCTGGACGTAGTCCATGACGAGGAAGTAGCCGTCGCCCTGGGAGTCGCTCACCTCGAGCGTGGCGACCACGTTGGGGTGCCGGATGCGCGCGGCGAGGCGCGCCTCGTCGAGGAACATCGAGATGAAGTCCTCGTCGTGCGCGAGGTGCGGATGCAGGACCTTGACCGCGACGAGGCGCTCGAAGCCGGCGACCCCGCCGCGGCGCGCCACGTACACGGTGGCCATCCCGCCCGACGCGAGCTGGCTCAGCACCTCGTACTCGCCGAGCCGCCGCCCGGTCAGGTCGGCGACGCGCGGCGCGGCGGGCATCGGCTGAGCCATCAGAAGCTTCCCCTCAGCCCCAGGATGGCATGGCCCGGACCGAGATCGAGGGTCGCGCTCACGTCCGTATCCGCCGCGTTACCGGGCTCGTCGTCGCCGCCACCCCAGTCGGTGAAGATCATCAGCACGACCGTGGCCGCCCCGGCCACCGCGGTCCCCGCGATCAGCCAGTTCGTCCGCTCCTCGCGCGAGCGCCCGTCGGCGAGGCCCTCCGGGGTGGGGTCGGCCTCGTAGGCGGGGACGCCGTCGAGCGCGTCGACGCCCGACCAGATCAGCACGCCCCCCAGCGCCGCCGTCACGCCGATCGCGGGGATCGTCACCGCGAGCGGCACCCCCCCTCCTCCGTCGCTCGGAGGCGGCGCCGGCTCGGGCTCGGGGACGAGCGGCGCGGGCTCCGGCTCGGGCTCGGGCGGCGGCGCGGGCGGCGCCTCGAACGCGAGCGCGACGGTCTCGCCCGCGGTCCCGCTCGCGGTCAGGGTCACGCGCCCGGTCTCGAATTCCGCGGTCACCTCGTGCGTGCCGGGCTCGACGAAGAACGACGTGTGCGCGGGGATCGCGCCGGCGACCTCGAGCGTACACGACGCGTCGCACGTCGCGTCCACGCGCAGGAGCGTGCGCGCCGCGGTGAGCGCGCGCTGCGCGGTCGTGCGCGCGGTGCGGTCGTCCCCGTAGAGCGCCTCGAGCCGCAGCGCGAGCGTCGCCGCGCGCGCCGGGTTGCCCGCGCGCTGATACGCCCGCGTGGCCTGGACGAGCGCGGCCGCCGCCGGCGCGAGCCGGTGCGCGGTCTCGAACCACTGCGCGGCCCCCTCGAAGTCCTCCGCGAGGTACGCCGCGGTGCCGCGATCGTAAGCCTGCGCGGCCGATTGCCGGTCGCGCGCGGTGACCTCCTGCGCGCGCGCTCCGCGCGGCGTGACGGCTCCGAAGAGGCCGACACAGAGCACGACGGGCAGTAATCGGCCTCGAGGGCGCATCCCCGCCGCGATCATGGCGGGCGGGCGAACGAAGCGTCAAGACCGCGTGGGCCTCACAGTTGCGAGCTCTCGAGCGTGTGCGGGATCGGATCGTGCGCGAGCGGGCTCCACGTCCAGTCGTTGAGCTTCACGCTCGCGATGGAGAAGAGGATCACGAGCACGACGGCGATCGTGCCCCAGAAGAGCACCATGAACCGGGTGCTGGTCCACTCGCGGTCGACCTTGGACAGCTTGCCGTGCGCGCTCTCCGCTTCGCTCATGACGTCTCCGGTGGGGTCGTCCGGACCGCGGGGAAAGCCCGATCCGTGGGACGGAGCTACTCCGGTCGCGGCTCGTTGTCCAGCCTCTCCCGGCGGCGCGCGGCGCGCCGCTCCTCGGGCGTCGGGTGATCGGCGTCGACCACCGCGAGGAGGTACACGCGCGTGCGGATGATCCCGCGCCCGAGGATCGCGCACTCGACGCCGCGGATCGGGTCGTCCACGCACATCACCGGCACCGTGGGGGTCGGGCTCAGGGGGTTCGTCATGCACGCGATCGGCGTGGCCACGTCCCCGAATTCGAAGGCCCAGTCGCTCCGGATCGCCTGCCGCTCCCCGACCACGTTCGCCGGCGGCGCCGGCAGCTCGACCGACCCGGAGCGCGCGGCCTCGAGGGCGGCGCGATCGAGCGCGTCGATCCCGCTCGAGCTTTGGACCCACGCGGCGCTGAGCTCGCCCTCGGGGTTGTGCGTGATCCGCAGGTCCACGCGGTACCACGTGACGGAGCCGTTGAGCGCGCTGCAGTGATCCCACTCCTCTTGCTCGACCGCGGCGCGGCGATCCGTCGAGTCGGTGCTCAGCGCCGTCCCGCCGCGCATCTCCGGGGTCGGCTGCCCCGGCCGATCCTGAGGGCGCTCGGGCCCGCGGCCGTAGCGGCGCAGCTCGTCGAACAGGCGCTGGAGCATGGTCATCCCGCGGTGGCGCTCGGCCTCGATGCGCTGCCGGTCCGGCCGGAAGCGCTGCCGCATCGCGCGACCGACCTCGTGGTACCAGCCGTCGACCCGACCGGCCTCCAGCTGGTCCCGGCCGAGCGCCTCGTCGAAGTACCGCTCGAGGTTCGCCTCCGCCTCCTCCTCCAGGTCGCTCGGCGCCGGCTCCGGCGGGAGGAGCCAGCCCGCCGCGCGCGCGAGCGCGGGGCGGG
>JAYRVK010001163.1:0-1696 GCA_041918555.1 Sandaracinaceae bacterium | reverse complement strand
GGCGACCCGGAGCTCACGGTCGTGCTGCTCGACGGCGAGCCGGTGCCCGACGCGCTCATCGGCGTCGAGCAGCCCGTCGATCCGGGCGGGCACACGATCGTGCTCCGGCGCGGTGAGGAGACGCTCAGCGAGCAGCGCGTGCAGGTCGGCGCGGGGCGCACCGTCGGGGTCACCCTCGTGGCGCGGCCGCTGACCGCGGCGGAGCGCGCGGCGCTCGTCGTCGGCGCGGACCGCGAGGATCGCCGCGACTCCGGCGGCGGCGTCGAGACCGAGGCGTGGTTCTGGATCCTCGTCGGTGTGCTCGCCGCGGGAGCGGCGGCGGGGATCGTCGCCGCGGTGCTCCTCGCCGATCCTCCGGATCCCGTCTACCAGCTCGGCGACAGCGGGAACACGCACGCCACGTTGCTCGAGGTGCGGTTCTGATGCGCCCGCGGCTGCACGCCCTCGCGGTGCTCGCCCTCGTCGGCTGCTCGCAGGCGCCGACGCAGGTGATCGTCCACGTCGACGCGGAGCCGCGCGTGCGCGAGATGACGCGCAGCATCGGGATCCGGATCTGGGGCCGCGCGCGCGACGAGCTGTTCGCGGTGGACCCCGACGCGATCGAGCCCGTCGCGGGCGAGCAATTCGTGTGGCGGGTGTCGCTGCATCCCCTCGACGACGACGCGTCGCGCTTCTTCCGGCTCGAGGCCGGCGCGTACTCGACGCCGAACGGCATGGGCTCGCAGGTCGCGGTCGCGCGGCTCCAGTCCGGCTACCTCGCGGGGCAGACCCTGCACCTCTACCTCTTGCTGCAGGACTCGTGCATCGGGATCCCCTGCGAAGATCTCGACAGCACCTGCGCCGGCGCGGCGTGCATCCCGATCCCCGAGCCGACGCCGTTCGATCCGGACGCGGGGCTGCCGAACGACTCGGGCGTGCTCCCCGGCGACGACGGCGGCATGGACGGGGGCCTCGACGCGGGCACCGACGGAGCGATCCCTCCGATGGACGCGGGCGGCGACGCGGGCGTCTTCGGCGACGGCTGCGTGCCCGCCGCCGAGGCATGCAACCTCGCCGACGACGACTGCGACGAGCGCGCCGACGAGGACTTCGACACCGCAACGGATCTTGCGAACTGCGGCGCGTGTGATCGGCCGTGCACGCAGCCGCGCGCTACCCCCGAGTGCGTCGGCGGGGCTTGCCGGATCGCGGAGTGCGACGAGGGCTTCGGGGACTGCGACGGGCTCGTTCCCGGCTGCGAGACGCCGCTGACCACGATCCTCAACTGCGGGCGGTGTGGGCAGGAGTGTACGGGCGGGCTCTTCTGCGCGATGCAGCCCGGCGGCTATCGCTGCGTCGCGAGCTGCCCGAGCGGCGAGGTCCCGTGCAGCGGGAGCTGCGTCGACACCGACACGGACATCGGCCACTGCGGCGGGTGCGGCATTCCCTGCCCGGACGTGCCGAACGCGACCGAGACCTGCGCGAGCGGCGCCTGCGGCTACACGTGCCGTCCGGGCTTCGGCGACTGCAACGGCCTGGCCTCGGACGGCTGCGAGCGCGATCTGCGCGACGACATCGCGACGTGCGGCTCGTGCACGCGGAGCTGCGCCGACCGTCCGTGCCAGGCGCGCGACTGCGTCGACGGGACGTGCGAGTACACGACCGACGACGCGCGCCCGTGCGACGACGGCGTGCCGTGCACGATGAACGCGTGCGT
>JAYRVK010001162.1:0-1936 GCA_041918555.1 Sandaracinaceae bacterium | reverse complement strand
CTGCTCGAGCTCGCGCCCGCGGGCCCACCCCCCGGCCTCCGACAGGCGCGTCATGAGCTCGATGTTCGCGGCGCCGTCGTGCTGATCCACTTCCACTCACCGCTCTCGCGACGCGCCGACGAGCGCGTCGTCCTGCGTGCGCCGCGCGAGCTCGAGCAGGCCCTGCCACGGCTCGAGCCGCTCGGGGTCGATCCGCGAGGCCGCCTCGAGCGCTGCGCGCGCGGCAGCGGCGTCGTCGCGGGCGAGCGCGACGCGCGCCTCGAGGAGCCGCGGCTCGACGCCGTCGCGGCCGCTCTCGAAGAGGAGCCGCAGGTCGGCGCGCGCGGTGCGCAGATCGCGCCGCGCGAGCGCGAGCCGGGCCGCCACGAGGCGCGCCACCGGCTGCCGCGCGTCGGCGCGCAGGGCGCCGCGCACCGCGGTCATCGCCTCGTTCTCGTCGCCTCCGTGCGCCACGAGCGCCGCGGCGAGATCCGCCTGCGCGGCCGCGTCCGTCGGGGCCTGCTCGGCGCGCGCGCGGGCCGCGTCGAGGTCCGGGTAGGCCGCGAAGTCCACCGCGAAGTCGCTCGCCCGCGCGGCGAGCCGCGCGCGCGTGTGCTCGCGGAAGCCGCGGTCGAGCTCCTCGCTCGTGACGCCGAGCACGTCGCGGATCACGTCCTCGCTCGAGCGGTCCTGCCCCCACGCGCGGAGCATCCGCGGCACGCGCTCGAAGCCGTAGGTCTCGACGATGTACTTCACGAGCATCGAGCTCGCGTAGTACGCGATCGTGATCGCCTCCTCGGTGCGCGCCCGCGTGAACGCGTGGTTGAGCCGAGCGACGGGCGGGATGCGGCCCGCGACGAGCGCGCGGTAGAGGCGGTGGTCCTCCTCGCGGTGCCACTCGGGGCGCGCGATGATCGTCTCGTACTCGGCGAGGCCCTCCGTGAACCAGCGCGGGACGCGGTTCTGCGAGAGCTGGATGTGGAAGACGTGCGCGAGCTCGTGCCACGTGATCTGCGCCCAGTTGAACGGACCCGCGCGCGGCGAGTAGGCGGTGACCACCTGTCCGAAGCAGACCCCCTGGACCCCGAGGTTCGGCAGGCCGCTCGTGCGCACCGAGAAGTGCTGCGGGTCGCTGAACATCTCGAGGTGGATCGGGGTCGTCGGCGTGAACCCGTAGCGGCGCCGCATGTCCTCGTACGCCGGGCCGAGCGTCGCGCTCAACGTCGGGGCCATCACCGCGCGCTCCTCGCGGTGCAGCCGGAACACGAACGGCGCGGCCTCGACGCGCTCGTAGCTCGGGATCAGCGTGCGGTCCCAGAGCTCGAGCAGGTTGAAGACGCGCACGTTGAAGCGGTCGCGGTCCCACGCGGCGCGGAGCGCGGCGAGCCCCTCGGTCTCCTCGCCCACGCGCAGGAGGTTGATGCCGAGCGTCGCGTGCGCGCGCGCGTCGTCGGGGTCCATGCGCACCGCCTCGCGCGCCATCTCGACGATCGCGGGGTAGCGGTGCTCCCAGTCCGCGTACTCGGCGATCGTCGAGAACATCGCGGAGTAGCGCGGGTTGCGCTGGCGCACCGCGGCGATCGCCGCGCGGTAGCCGCGCTCCTCGCCGCGCAGAAACGGGATCACCGCGCGCACGCTCAGCGCCTCGAGGTCGTTCGGATCGATCGCGAGCGCCCGGTCGAGGTGCGCGCTCGCGGCGTCGAGATCCATGTCGCGGATCGCGATCCCGGCGCGCGTGACGTGCGCCATCGCGAGGTTCGGGTTCACCGCGAGCGCGCGCGCGAGGGCGGCCTCGGCCGCGGCGAAGTCCATCGACTGCTCGAGGATCAGGCGCGCGTGCAGCGCGTGCGCGCGCGCGCTCTCTGGGCTCACCTCGAGCGCGGCGAGGACCGACTCCTCGGCGTGCCCGGGATCCCAGTGCGAGAGGAACAGCTCGGCCCACTCGAGCTGGGTCTCG
>JAYRVK010001161.1:0-2526 GCA_041918555.1 Sandaracinaceae bacterium | reverse complement strand
CGAGAGGTACTCGGCGAACGCGCGCGCGCTGAGGTGCCGCTCGCGGCACGCCAGCAGCGCGAGGAGCGCCCGGCCCGCCGGATCGGGGCGCACCGTGCCGCGCGAGAACCACGCCGGGATCCCCGCGCGGCGCAGCGCCTCGACGAGCGGCGCGCGGTAGCGCTCCGGCGCGTGCGCGAGCACGGCCATGCGATCGAAGGGCACGCCCTCGGACGCGGCGCGCAGCACGCGGCGCGCGATCTCGACGCACTCGCGGCTCTCGCCCGGCGCGCTGAAGAGCTCGACGCTCGCGTCGAGCGCGGCGCCGCCCTCCACCTCCTCGGCGAACAGCCGTGCGCGCAGGCGCTCGAGCGCGCCCTCGGCGGCGCCCGGGTCCTCGTCGAGCGCGCACGCCTCGACCCCGAGCGCCGCGGCGAGCGCCCGCGTCGCGCGCTCGTCGCCCGTGGGCACGAAGGCCTCGACGCACGTGCGCGCGGCGAGCGCCGCGAAGAGCTCGCGCTCGAGCGCGTGGGTCACCGCGGGATCGAGCGCGACGAGCGGGACGTCGAGGAGCGGGTGGCCGCGAGGATCGCGCGCGCGCGCGATCGCCGCCCGCAGCACGTCGGCGCGGTCCGCGAGCCCCGCGCTCGCGAGCTCGGCGCGGTAGGCCGCGTAGGCGCGCGCGAGATCCTCCTCGAGCCCTTCGTGCGCGGGCGGGACGCCGGCGAGGCCGAGCTCGACGAAGGTCCGCGCGAGCGCGCGCGGCAGGCCCGGCCGATCGCCGATCGGCGCGTAGCGCCCGAGCGCGGCGTCGGCGCGGAGGCGGTGCACGGTGCGCGCGCAGATCGCCTCGAGCGCCACCGTCGCGGCGGGCGCGAGGCCGCGCTCCGCGAGCGCCTCCGACGCGAGCCGCGCCGCGAGCGCGCCGGGGGTGGTGCGCTCCCACCCGAACGCGGCGGCGCGCCCCTCCACCGCGCGGCGCAGCACGCGGCTCCCCGCCTCGAGGGTCGGCGCGAGCACGAGCACGCGCGCGTGGGCGGGTCGCGCGGCCACGGCCTGCGCCGCCGCGCGCTGCCGCCGCGCCGCGCGGGGAGCGCACGCGAGCCGATGGGTGCCCAACACGAGGGGAGGCATCATACTCTCGGCGCGGGCCCCCCCGGGGCCCTCGTCGGACGAGCCAAACGCATCGGGGAGACATGGCGCTCAAGCAAGGCGATGTGCTCGCGGGCAAGTACCGCGTCGAGAGGGAGCTCGGTCAGGGCGGGATGGGCGCGGTGTTCATCGCGACCAACACCGTGCTCCAGCGCCAGGTCGCGCTGAAGGTCATGACCGGCGCGTTCGCGACGGTGCCTGCCGCGGTCGAGCGGTTCCACCGGGAGGCGATCGCGGCCTCGCGCGTCTCGCACCCCAGCATCGTGCAGGTGTTCGACGCGGGGAACCACGAGGGCCAGCCCTGGATCGCGATGGAGCTGCTCGAGGGCGAGTCGCTCGGCGATCGCCTGGTGCGCGGACCGCTCTCCCTCGACGAGGTGATGCACATGGCCACGGGCGCGCTGAGCGCGCTCGCGGAGGTGCACGAGCAGGGCATCGTCCATCGCGATCTGAAGCCCGACAACATCTTCCTCGCGAAGGACAAGCGGAGCGGCTTCATCCCGAAGGTCCTCGACTTCGGCGTCGCGAAGGACACGAGCGGCGATCAGCTCAACAAGCTGACCGCGACCGGCGCGGTGGTCGGGACCGCCTACTACCTCTCGCCCGAGCAGGCGAAGGGCTCGCCGAACATCGACGCGCGCGCCGACGTGTACGCGATGGGCGTGGTCCTCTTCGAGTGCCTGAGCGGCAACATGCCGTACGAGGCCGACACGATCACGCAGCTCATCGCGAAGATGTTCACCGAGGCGCCGCGCACGCTCACCGAGGTCGCGCCGCACATCCCCTCGCCGATCGCCGACGTCGTCACGACGTGCCTCCAGCAGAGCCCCGCGCACCGCTACCAGAGCGCGCGCGAGCTGCTCGCCGCGCTCGAGCAAGCGGTCGCGGTCTCGCGCGGCCAGATGCCCGCGCCGATCGCGTACGCGGGGACGATGCAGGGTCTGCCGGGCACGGCCGGGAGCCACCCCGGCGTCGCGCACCCGGGAGCGCTCGCGGGCACCGCGGTCGGGCACACGCCGGGCGGGCACGTCCCGTCGGCGCCGGGCTACGCGCACACCGGCCCGGGCGTCGTCGCGCCCTCGCACCCCGGCCTGCCCTCGCAGCCGGGGATGATGGCGCCGGGCTCGCAGCCGGGCGTGCCGATGGGGAGCTACCCCGGGATGCCGCCGGGCTCGCAGCCGGGTGTGCCGATGGGGAGCCACCCCGGGATGGTGCAACAAGGCTTCCCCGGTACGGCGCCCGGTCTCGCGCCGGGCCCGTACGCCGCGCCCGTGGCGGTGCTGCCCCTCGAGCGCGGCGCGCCCGATCTCGGCGGCGCGCGCACAGCCCTCTGCGTGCGCCGCGCGCCGATCCTCGTCCACCGAGCCGGCGCCGCCGTGGACGATGAGGACGGGG
>JAYRVK010001160.1:0-5472 GCA_041918555.1 Sandaracinaceae bacterium | reverse complement strand
GCCCGGCGGCGCGTTCTGCGAATTCGACCCCGAGTGCGCCGAGGGCGAGCTGTGCATCGCCGGCCGCTGCACGCCGGACCCGCGCACGCCGACGCCGTGCATGAACGACGGCGACTGCTACGCGGGCCTCACGTGTGGGCCCGACGGCTTCTGCATCTGCCTCCACAACACGGACTGCCCGGCCGGCCTCGTCTGCGACATGGGCGCCTGCGTCCCGCCGCCCGGCTCGGGCACGCCCTGCATCGCCGACGCCGAGTGCCCGATGGGCGAGGTCTGCGATCGCGGCTCGTGCCGCGACGGGACCCTCTGCGACATCGCGCACCCCGACTTCTCGGGCACCTGGTCCATGCAAAGCGTCTTGCGCATCCGCGAGGCGCTCCCCGACTGGCTCGACTCGTTCCTCACGACGGTCGAGGAGCCGCTGCGGTTCATCGCCGGCGACGCGGCGTGCTTCGACTTCGGCCTGCCCGACTGGGTCGAGATGGAGATCTGCGACCTCGTGCGGCCGCTGATCGAGGAGTACGTCCCGCCGTGGGGCCGCTCGCTCGCGCGCGCGGTCGCCGACCTCAACGACGTCCTGAACGAGTGGCACATCGAGGAGACGATGACGCTGACCGGGGGCTCGGTGACCGACGCCTACCGCGGCAGCCACACCTGGGATCGCCTGACGATCTACTACCGCGGCATGCCCCTGATGGGCACGCCCTCGACGATCCGCGACTGGCGCTTCAGCCCCTCGCCGTTCAACGCGTCGGCGGTGTGCGGCACGTTCTACATCGACCGGCACGACGTGAACGTCTCGATCGGCGCGATCATCGCGTGGGCCGTCGACGTGCTCGTGTGGGCGATCACCGAGGGCGAGCACGACTCGCTCGGCAGCGCGCTCGCCGCGATGTCTGCGGGCTTCTGCCGCGCGCTCGGCGACTTCGCGGAGGAGAACGTCGACTACGCCGGCGTCGGCGATCGGGTCTTCGCGATCTGCACCTCGCAGGTCGAGAGCCTGATCGACCGGGCGCTGCGCGAGCTCATCGACGCGAGGATCGGCACCTCGCCGATCACCCTGCGCGGCGAGGCCCCCGTCACCGGCCCGAGCTCGCTCCGCCCCGGCACGTGGGACGGGACGCTGCTCGGGAGCGGGTTCAGCGGCGACTGGTCCGCGATGCGCTGAGTTTCTGAGGGGCGCTGCGCGCGCCCCTCCCACACGCTTCGCGCGGGGCCCCCACCCCTCGTCGCGCGCGGCAAGCCGCGCGCGCACCCCGCGCCTCCGCGCGGGGGCCCCTCGGCCGACGGCCGGCGCTGCGCGCCGGCCTGGCCTCGATCGATGGGTCGCGCGCACGGAAGCACGAACGTCCCTTCGCCTCCGCAACCGGCGGTGAGCGCAACGAGCGCGCGTCGACACTACGCCTTGCCGAGGTAGATCTTGAGCGTCTCGGTCGCGTCCCTTCGATCGAAGGGCACGTCCGCGAGCTCCTGCCGCTTCGAGATCTCCTCGAAGAGGGCCTCGAGGA
The DNA here is from genome assembly GCA_041918555.1 of Sandaracinaceae bacterium. Lineage (GTDB taxonomy): Bacteria > Myxococcota_A > Polyangia > Polyangiales > Sandaracinaceae > JACKEC01. The sequence continues at coordinate 3,964 of JAYRVK010001160.1, read as the reverse complement.
ACTCGTAGAAGCGGTGGCACTCGCTGAGCGCGACGCGCAGGCGCGGCGGGTCGACGAGGTCCACGTCGGTCAGCTCCTCGAGCGCGCGCAGGAACGGGTCGAGCCGGCCGTAGTCGGCGGTGCGCACGAGCTGGTAGCCGATCGCGCGGAAGTGCGAGAGGAAGTCGCGCACGAACTGGAAGCTCGTCGCGCCCGCCCAGCGATCGGTGGTGTCCTCCGCGGCGTGCGCCTTGGCGATGAACGCCCGCAGGATCTGCATGAACATCCAGATCTCGCGCCGCAGCCGCTCGGCGCCCGCGCGGCGCGTCGCGCGGTCGAGCGCCATGCGCGGCGGCTCCCTGCCCGGCGCGAGCACCCGGCAGAGCGCCACGATCGCGTGGTGCGCGGTCGCGCGGAGCGAGGCGGCGACCACCACGAGCTGCGGGCCGAGCTCCTCGCCGTGGACCGCCGCGGCAGGGGGGGGGAGGTCGTGCAGGAACAGCTTGCGCACGTCGACGCGCACCGTGTTCGCGGTCGCCTCGAGCGCGTTGCGCAGGATCGAGAGCCGGCGCGCCTGGGTGGCGAGCTCCTCGCGTTTGTCGCCGATCTCGAGCGCGTGGACCTTCATCAGCTCGCGCTCGAAGCCGTTCGCGATCGCGTCCGCGGAGTGGCGTCCGAGGTAGCGCGTGAGCGCGCGCAGATCGCTGCGCAGCACCGCGAGCACGAGGTAGCTGCGCCGCGCCGCCGCGGGGTCCGCGGCGTAGCGGTCGATCATCTCGAGGTAGCGCAGCACGCGGAAGAGGCTGAGCATCGTCAGCGCGGCGACGCGGTGCGCGGCGTCGCTGTCGACCTGGTGCAGCGCCTCGAGGACCTCGGGGTTGCGGATGCGATCGAACTCCGGCCGGAACTCCAGCGCCATCAGCGGGTTGAAGAACGCGTTGCGCCCGATCTCGCGCGCGATCGTGCCGTGGAGCGCGGCGTAGACGCGGTTCGGGACGTGGTCGTTGCGGAGCAGGCCGTCGGCGAGATCGGTCAGCGACGCGAACGCGTTGCGCAGCATGAACAGCGCCTCTTCCGGCGTGTCCTGCGTGAGCTGCTCCTTGAGGAGCTGTCCGCGCGCCGAGTCCTCGGGCAGCACGCTCGAGAGGTAGCGGCTGAACGTGAACGCGCGCTCGCGATCGCCGAGCAGGCTCCGCACGAGCGTGCCCGCGCGCGCGAGCCCCTCGCGCAGGATCAAGAGCTCCTCGACGAAGTCGTGCGCGACGGGCGCGCTCATCCGCGGGCCCGGGTGGTTGCGCGGGTTGCCGAAGCACGCGATGCCCTTGAGGAGCATCTCGAGCTCGAAGAGGGTCTGCTCCTTCTTGTCCCACGGGAGCGCCGCGTACCAACCGTCGCGCGCCGTCGACTGATCGCGGCGCAGCCCGCGCGAGTCCCGAAGGAGGTTCGCGTAGACGTCTCGCTCGCTGGGCAGTCGTGCGATCACCGGGGCCCGCGACTGTAGATCAACCGCGCAGCAGCGTCATTGCCCCGGGGCGAGGAGCATCCCGGCCGCGACGGTCTCGTTCGTCGCCTCGTCGGCGAGGATGAACGAGCCGGTCGTGCGGTTGCGCTGGTACGGGTCGTAGTAGACCGGCGCGGTCGTGCGCACCTGGATGCGCCCGATGTCGTTGCGCCCGAGCGAGGTGGCGGTCTCGTCGCGGTGCAGCGTGTTCACGTCGAGGCGGTACTGGACGTCCTGGACCATCGCGCGGACCCAGTGGGTCGTGTGCTTGAGCGCGTAGCGCCCGTTCTTCTGGAGCGGCCGGTCGACCATCCAGCACACCATCGCGTCGAGGTCCTGGCCGACGATGGGCCGGTTGCTCGGGCGGCAGAGCATGTCGCCGCGCGACACGTCGACCTCGTCGGCGAGGTGCACGATCACCGCCATCGGCGGGAACGCCTCCTCGAGCGGCCCGTCCGCGGTCTCGATCTCGGCGATGCGGCTCGTGAACCCGCTCGGGAGCACGACCACGTCGTCGCCGGGCTTCATGATCCCGCCGGCGACGGTGCCCGCGTAGCCGCGGTAGTCCGGGTGCTCCGCCGACTGGGGGCGGATGACCCACTGCACGGGGAAGCGCGCGTCGATGAGGTTGCGGTCCGACGCGATGTGCACCGTCTCGAGGTGGTAGAGGAGCGGCGTGCCGCGGTACCACGGCATCTTCGCGCTCTTCTCGACGATGTTGTCGCCGTTGAGCGCGCTGATCGGGATGAAGCTCACGTCGCGCACCTGGAGCTTCGCCGACCAGTCGACGAACTCCGCCTTGATGCGATCGAAGACCGCCTCGTCGTACTCGACGAGGTCCATCTTGTTGATCGCGATCACGAGGTGCGGGATGCCGAGGAGCGAGGCGATGAAGGTGTGGCGCCGCGACTGCTCGAGCAGACCCCGGCGCGCGTCGACGAGGATGATCGCGAGGTTCGCGGTCGACGCGCCGGTGACCATGTTGCGCGTGTACTGGATGTGCCCCGGCGCGTCCGCGATGATGAACTTGCGCAGCGGGGTGGAGAAGTAGCGGTACGCGACGTCGATCGTGATGCCCTGCTCGCGCTCCGCGCGCAGGCCGTCGGTGAGGAGCGCGAGGTCGACCCGCTCGTTCCCGCGCCGCCGGCTCACGTCCTCGACGTGCTCGAGCTGGTCCTCGAAGATCGTCTTGGTGTCGTACTGCAGCCGCCCGATCAGCGTGGACTTGCCGTCGTCCACGCTGCCGCACGTGATGAAGCGCAGCAGATCGCGGCCCTCTTCGATGCCGTGCTGGATGCCCCTCGAGGTCTCGACGATCTCGCCCATCAGAAGTAGCCCTCCTTCTTCCGGTCCTCCATCGCGGCCTCGGTGAACTTGTCGTCGGCGCGGGTCGCGCCGCGCTCCGTGACGCGCGCGCTCGCGACCTCGGCGATCACCGCGTCGATGTCCGCCGCGTCGCTCTTCACCGCGCCGGTGCAGCTGATGTCGCCGATCGTCCGGAAGCGCACCACGTCCTCGACGATCTCCTCGCCCGGCAGGAGCTGCATGAAGGGCGCGGGCGAGTAGAGCATCCCGTCGCGCTTGAAGACCTGGCGCCGCCGCGCGAAGTAGAGCTCGGGCAGCTCGATGCGCTCCTGCTTGATGTACTGCCAGATGTCGAGCTCGGTCCAGTTGCTCAGCGGGAACACGCGGAAGTGCTCGCCCTTGCGGAGCCGGCCGTTGTAGAGCGACCAGAGCTCGGGCCGCTGGTTCTTCGGGTCCCACTGCCCGAACTCGTCGCGGTGGCTGAAGATCCGCTCCTTGGCGCGCGCGCGCTCCTCGTCGCGGCGCGCGCCGCCGATGCACGCGTCGAAGCCGTGCTCCGCGATCGTGTCGAGCAGCGTCGTCGTCTGCAGCCGGTTGCGGCTCGCGCGCGGCCCCTTCTCCTCGACCACGCGCCCCTCGTCGATCGACCTCTGGACGCTCCCGATCACGAGCCGCTCGCCGAGCTCGGCGACCTTGCGGTCGCGGAACTGGATCGTCTCCTCGAAGTTGTGCCCCGTGTCGATGTGGAGGAGCGGGTAGGGCAGGTGCGCGGGCCGGAAGGCCTTGAGCGAGAGGTGCAAGAGGACGATCGAGTCCTTCCCCCCGGAGAACAGCAGGGCCGGGCGCTCGCGCTCGGCCGCCATCTCGCGGAGGATGTCGATCGCCTCCGCCTCGAGGGCGCGCAGGTGACTCAGCTGATAAGCGGCCATGGAACTTCCTGCTCCGGTCTCTAGCGCGGCCCCGCGGTTCGGCAATCCCGACCGGAGGGCTGGGGAACCTCAGAACAAAGCGCCCTGCGGGGATCCGGTGCGCTTGAGCGCCAGATGTTCATAGGCCCGATCGGTCGCGAGCCGTCCGCGCGCCGTGCGGGCGAGGAACCCCTGCTGGAGCAAGAAAGGCTCGATGACATCCTCGAGGGTGTCGCGCGGCTCGCTCAGCGTCGCCGCGAGCGCCTCGATC
>JAYRVK010001159.1:0-4675 GCA_041918555.1 Sandaracinaceae bacterium | reverse complement strand
GGGCCGCCCGCGACGCCGAGCTCGAAGGTGCCGCCCCCGGGGAGCGGGAACGGGAGCTTCCCGAGGAGGAGAGGCCGATGCCCAGGCCGAAGGTGAGCGCGTCGATCTCGGCGAGCGAGCGGTAGGAGTCGCCGAAGAACTTCGACACCTCGGCGAGGCGGTCGCGCGGCGCGACCACCCGCACGCGATCGCCGAGCTCGAGCTCCGTGTCGTCGGCCGCGAGGACCTCGACCTCGCCGCGGCGGATGCGCGTGATCGCGGCGCCGAAGCGCTCGTGCAGGGCGAGCTCGTGGATCGGTCGCTCGACGACCTTCGGGTCGCTGACGAACACGCGCCGGACGTCGAGCACGCTGCGATCGAGCTCGGGGTGCTCCTCGCACCGCTCGCCGAGCACCTCGCCCGCGCGCGCGAGCTCCTCGGCGGTGCCGACCACGGTGAGAAGGTCGCCCGCCGCGAGCACGGTGTACTCGTCGGCGACGTGGACCGCGCCGTCGCGGCGGTGCCGCGAGACGCGGACGTGGAGCCGGTGGTCGCGCTCGATCGCGCCGAGGGCCTTGCCGACGGCGCGCTCGCCGCCGACGCGGAACGTGGCGCTCTCGAGCGCCTCGCCGAGCACCACCGGATCGACGTGGCTCGGCCGCTCGGTCGCGTAGTCGAGGCGCAACACGCGCTGCACGGTCGAGATCGCCGCGAGCACGCCGAGCACCCCGAACGGGTACGCGACCGAGTACGCGACGACGGGGAGCGCCGCGGTCTGCGCGGGCAGGCGCTCGACGACCGCGGCGAGCGCGGGGGTGTTCGTGAGCCCGCCGCAGAAGAGCCCGGCCGTGGTCTCGGCGGGCAGCCCGAGCGCGCGACCGAACAGGATCGACACGAGCGCCGCGAGCCCGAGCGCGGCGAGCGCGAGGGCGCCGTCCTTCAGCCCGCGCGCGCGGAAGAGCTTGAAGAACCCCGGCCCCGCCGAGAGGCCGATCGCGTAGATGAAGAGCGCGAGCCCGAGGTGCGGGACGATCGAGGGGACCTCGAGGCCCGGCACGAGCGCCGAGTAGATCAGGCCCGCGAAGAGCACCGCGGCGACGCCGAGGCTCACCCCGCCGACGTGGACCTTGCCCGCGAGGTAGCCGATCGCGGCGACCACGAAGAGCGCGAGGAGCGGATCGGAGAAGACGGACACCGGCGAGCCCCACGTAGGCACGCCGCGGATCGCGGGCCAGCGTCAGCCGCAGCCCATGACGCCGACGCGCGGGCGGCCGTCGACCATCGTGCACGTCTGCCACGGCTCGAGGGGGAGGCAGCCGCACCGCGCGCAGTCCTCCGGGAGCGCGACGCAGTGGTGCTCGATGCCGTCGGTCGGGCCGCAGCTCTCGCGGCAGTACTGCCCGTCGCGGCACTCGCCCTCGCCGCAGGCCTCGCCCATCCGGCACGCGCAGTCGGCGTCGGGGCCGGGTTGCCAGCGCCCCTCGCCGCACACGATCGCGGTGCCGCAGCACGGGTCCCCGCACGACTGCCCCTCGATCGGGCACGCGAGGCCGAGCGCGGGCGCGGTGTCGACGGGGCACACCTCGTAGACCGGCGGGCACAGGATCTCCGGGCACGCGGCGGGCTGCCAGGTTCCGTCGACGCACTCCATCGCCGGCCAGTTCGGTCCCTCCGCGGTCGGGCAGCACTGCCCGCAGGTCGGCGCGTCGCCGTTGCAGTCGCCCCCGAGGGTGGGCTCGCGGCCGCACCAGCACGCCGGGTCGGGCTCGGCTTCCGCGCAATCCCAGCGGCCCGTCGTGCACGTGCAGAAGAGCCCGTACCCGCAAGCGCTCGTGCTCCCTCCGGTGCAGGTCGCGCCCTCGACGCGGCAGACGCTCGCGGGGTCCATGGGATCCCACGGGTTGATCCCGGCCGGGCAGATCGGGTCCTCGCAGACCCAGCTCGTCCCCTCGCACACGCACCCGGGCGGCGGCGCGCCGACGCAGCCGGGCGGGCACTCCGACGGATCGATCGCTCCGGGCGGGCACGCCCACGCGCCGTCCACGCAGACCGCCGCGAAGAACGCGTCGCTCCCGCAGCTGCTCACGCACGCGAAGGGCGGAGGCCCGACTCCGCAGCCGCCGCCGTCGCTCGACGCGCCGGCGTCTTCGTCCACGCCGTGCGCCTCCGTGCAGCCCGCGACCGCGGCGGCCACCGACACCATCATCCCCAGCGCTGAAGCTCGCATGATCGCGCGGGACCGCATCGCCCGTGCCATCGCGGATCTCGGCACGGGCACGCCGATCGAGTGCGCCAGGCTGTGTCGCCGGGCTCGCGTCACCGGCCTCGGTCCAGCACCACGAGCGCGGCCGGCAGCACGATCACCGCGGCGGCGAGGCAGGTCACCTCGGAGATCGACATCGCCGCGCCGAACGAATTCACCGCCTGGTTCGGGCTCGTGTAGAGGGCGAGGTAGCCGATGACGGTGGTGAGCGAGCACAGCGTGACCGCGCCGCCGGTCTCGCGGATCGCGGCCTCGGCGGCCGCGCGCGGCGCCGCGGTGGCGCGCTCCTCCACGTAGCGCCGCATCACGTTCACGCCGTAGTCGACCCCGATCCCGAACGTGATGGGCAGCGCGACGAAGTTGAGGAAGTTCACCTTCATCCCGAGCGCCGCCATCAGCGCGATCATCCAGACCACGCCGACGAGGTGCGCGCCCAGCGTGAGCGCGCGCGCGCGCATCGAGCGGAAGGTCACGACGAGCAGCAGCACGGTGACCACGAAGGAGAGCGCGACCGCGCGCGGTCCGTCGCTCCGGATCGCCGAGACGAGATCCGCCATCACGGGGACCGTGCCCGCGACCGCGACCGGCGAGCCGTCGCGGTTGCGGGGTGCGCGGGTCGCCTCGGTCCACTCCACGAGGTAGCGCCCGTCCGACTGGCTCCGACCCTCGGCGTGCTCGACATAGACGATGCTGCCGCGCGTTCCGTCGCGCTCGGTGAACGGCCGCGCGATCGGCTCGGGGAGATCCTCGGGCCCGAGCGCGCGGAGCTCCGCGGGCGGGATCTCCGCGTCGATGCGCTCGCGCGCAGCCGCGTCCGCGCGCGGCCGGAGCGCCAGGAGGATCGCTCGGATCTCCTGGAGCACGGGGATCTTGCGGGCCGGATCGGGGGGCAAGAGGTGTTGCACGTCACGGACGGCCCCGAACACCCGCGGGCGCGCGCGCGCGGTCGCCTCGAGCTGCTCGCGGACGCGCGCCGCGTCCTCGGGGCTCGCGGCCATCACCGCGAGCGCGCTCCCGTGCGTCGACTCGAAGACGCTCCGGCCGATCCGCGCGTTGATCCGCTGGAGCGGCCCGTCGGGGCGCTGCGACTGGAGGTTCTGGAAGTCGTACTCGATCGGATCGGCGGCGATCCACCGGTGCACCGCGATCGCGCCGAGCACGGTCAGCGCCGCGGTCAGCGCGAGGACGGCGCGCGGCGCGCCGAGGGCGAGCCGCGAGAGCGCCCAGCCGTAGAGGTTCGTGCGCTCGCGCGCCGCGCTCCTCGGGGTGAGCGGGCGCCAGCGATCCCAGAGCAGCGCGAGCACCGGCGTGACGAGGAACGCCGCGAGCCAGCACAGCAGCATCCCGACGCCGCCGATGATCCCGAAGTCCCGGAACGCGCGGAAGTCGGTGACCGTGAGCGACGCGTAGGCCACGGCGGCGGCGCCGGCCGCCGACAACGTCGGCGCCCACGTCCCCAGGTGCGCGGCGCGCAGCGCGTCCGCGGGCGCGTCGCCCGCGCGGCGCCGCTCGAAGTAGCGCGCGAGCCACATGATGTGCGAGTTGACCCCGTTGCCGATCACGATGGAGCTGAGGAACGCGCTCGAGGCGTTGAGGTAGTCGACGATCGGCTCGGCGAAGGCGAACGTCAGCGCGACCGCGGGGAGGAGCCCGAGCGGGAGGATCACGATCGCGCGCGCGCGCCGGAAGAAGACCTGCACCACGACCATCAGGAGCGCGACCGTGATCGAGGTGGCCCACGCGGCCGCGCGGGCGACCGACTGCTGCTCCTCGTTCATCTCGAGCACCGCGCCGCCGTACTCGACGCGCAGGTCCGCCGCGTAGCCCGCGAGGTCCATCCCGCCGACGACGCGCTCCACCGCGGCGATCAGCGCGAGCACGCGATCCTGCGCCCCCCCCCGGATGTCCGTCCGCACGAACACCGCCACGCTGCGCCCGTCCGGGTGGCGGTAGAGCCCGTCGGGGTAGCGATGGGTCAGGTAGTTGTCGCGCTGCGCCTGTCCCTCGTGCGCCGCGAGCTGCTCCTCGATCGACGCGGGCTCGTCCTCGAGCACCACGCAGAACGGGTTGGCGCGGCACGTCTCGTAGTCGCGGCGCGCCGCGAGCGCGTCGCGGATGCGCACGAGGTCGTCGTACGGGAGGTAGAGGTGCCGGTGCTCCTCGATGAAGTCGCCGTACTGGCCGACCGAGTAGTCGACCGCGAGCACGCCCTCGTCCTCGAGCTCGAGGAGGCGCGGCGCGAGCTCCTCGACGAAGCGCTTGCGCGCCACCTCGTCGTCGGACCAGACGAGCAGCGAGAAGGACTGCGGCGCGACGAAGCGCGCCTGGATGGCGTGCAGATCGCGGACGGCCTGCGTGTTCTCCGGGAGCAGCGCGAGCAGGTCGCTGTTCAGCGAGAGCGCGAGGATCAGCGGCAGCGAACCGAGCGTCGCG
>JAYRVK010001158.1:0-1829 GCA_041918555.1 Sandaracinaceae bacterium | reverse complement strand
GCCACGCGCCGCTCGCGCAGCGCGGGCTCATGCGCGAGTACCGCGAGTGGTTCCGCACGCGGCGCCGCCCGATCTGGTGAGCGCGCTCGGGGGGGTGCACTCGATCGATCGAGGCCAGGCCGGCGCGCAGCGCCGGCCGTCGGCCGAGGGGCCCCCGCGCGGAGGCGCGGGGTGCGCGCGCGGCGTGCCGCGCGCGACGTGGGTGGGGGAGGGGCGCGCGCAGCGCCCCTCGAAAACTCACCCGAACTCCGTGCGCCGACCGTGCGTCTGCATCAGGCGGTCGTACTCCTCGTAGAGCGTGAGCCCCGCGCTCGTGCGCGGCAGGTCGACGTCGAGCACGCGCGCGGCGAGGAGCCCGCTCAGCGCGACGACCCGATCGCGCTCGTTGTAGCGGCTCACGCTCCGCAGGTTCGCGAGGCTGCGCTTGAGCGTGTCCACGAGCCGCTCCGTGATGCGGCCGGGGACCTTCGGGATGCCGAAGCTGTCGGGGAGCTCCGCCGCGAAGCGCCCGATCGGCGGCTCGAAGTCGTCCACCGAGCTCGCGCGGCGCTCGGCCCGCTCCTTGGCGACCTCGGTGTAGGTCTCGAGCACGCGGTGGATGTCGGAGTTGTCGAACGGCTTCGCGATGAAGGTGACGCTGAGCTCGCGGCTCCGCCGCGGGAGGCGCGGATCCTCCTCGCCCGTCACGAGCGCGATCAGCATCGAGGGGTTGCTGCGGCGCAGGTACTCGCCGAGGAGCAGGCCCTCCATGCCCGGGAGGTTGTGATCGAGGAAGGCGACCTGGAACGTCCACATCGGCAGGAGCTCGAGCGCCCGCTCCGCGGACTCGACCGCGACCGCCTGGTGGCCCTCGCGATGGACGATGGCGACCAGGAGATCGCGCATCTCCGGAGAGTCGTCCACCACCAACACGTTCAGCTGGTCCGGGACCTCCGCGTCGTCCATCGCCCCTCCGTCGTCGACGGACCCAGCTTACGTCAGAGGCCGGAGGGCGTGTAGACGAGGGAGAGCGCCCCCGACAGCCGCTCGTCGACCGCGCCGCCGGCGACGGGGTCGTCGCCCGGCTCGGAGCGCATGTCGTACCAGTAGCGGACGATCTCGAAGCGCGCCGCGAGCTGCACGTCGTCGACCCGCAGGCCGAACCCTGCGGCGCCGTCGAGGCCGCCGACCTGGCCGCGGAAGAACCACGCGCTCGAGAGGATCTCACCGGCCGCGAACGGGTGCCGGTACGCGGCCTCGACGTCGACGAAGAGCCCGAGCCCGAGGTCCCACCGGAACGAGCCGCCCGCACGCAGGTCGTGGTACTCGACGTTCGGCACGCGCGGGCGCGGGCTCAGCTCGTCGGCGTCGCGAAGCGCGAAGGTGTTGGTGCCGTACCCCGCGGTGATCCCGAGCGCGACGTCGTCGACGCGGAGCCGGTACCGCAGATCGAGGCCGAAGCCCCACGCCTCCGTCGGGTACGAGACGCCGTTGCCGTCGACCGTCGAGACCCCGACCACGAGCTCCCCGCGCGCGGTCACGCTGAAGCCGCCGAACGCCCCCGAGTCGAAGTGCGCGCCGGGGAACCACTCGAGCGCGAGCCGCACGACCGGGCCCGCGGGCAGCGCGTAAGGGCGGAGCGACGAGAAGATGTCGTCGGTGTACGTGAGCTGGCGGCTCGTGATCGCCACGCCGCCGTGGAACGCGAACGGCGGCACGCGCGCCGCGGCCCCGTCGACGACGGGCTCCGGATCGGCTCCGTCGCGCGCCGCGACCGGCGCCGGAGCGCGCGCGGAATGCGGAGGCGGCACCTCGGCCGCGGGCGCGGGCGCGGCGCCGAGGCCCTCGAT
>JAYRVK010001157.1:0-14417 GCA_041918555.1 Sandaracinaceae bacterium | reverse complement strand
CGTCGTCGTCCTCGTCGCGCTCCTCGTCGTAACGCTCGTCGTCGTAGCGCTCGTCGTCGTCGCGCTCGGACCGCTCACGCTCGCGCGCGGACTCGCGCCGCGCTCGCGCCGCACGAGCGCGCGCTCGCGCCCGCGCTCGTGCGCGCGCGCGGGCTCGCCGCCGCGCGCTCTGCCCGATGTCCGCCGTCGCCTCGCCGAGCCCCTCGCGGGAGCTCTCCTCGTCGAGGTCGAGCGCGAGCCCGAAGGGATCGAGCGCCGCGGCCTCACCGTCGTCCACGCGCGGCGCGCGCTCGTCGGCGAGCGCGGCCGCGGGGCACGCGACGAGGACCATCACGAGGAGGAGCGCGGATCGGGTCTGGTACGCCATGACGAGGTCCCTCCTGAAAAATCCGGACCAGCCCGTGGCCGCGATGGTCCGTCCGAGCGCTTGTCACCGGTGGGGTGACGACGAAGCCGGCCACGCGTCGGCCGCGGCCTTTGCGAGGTGACACCGCGGGATCGATCTCGACCCGCCCCTCGCGCGGTACGGCCGTTGCTGAAGTCCCGCGCATGCTCCGACGCACTGGTCTCTCCGGACTCTCGCTGGCCGCTCTCGGTCTCTTCGCGCTCCCCGCGTGCGAGGGCGCGCTCGCGATCGACTCCAGCCAGACGGAGCGCGGCGGCCCCTCGACGCCTCCACAGATCCACGGCGGCGGCGGCAGCGGCGTGGAGATCCTCGGCGACGACGGCGGAGCCGGCGGGTGGGATGCGGGGACCGGCGGAGGGGGGGGGCCTCAGTGCGCGCCGATGTGCGCGGGCCGCACCTGCGGGCCCGACGGCTGTGGGGGTAGCTGCGGATCCTGCGGTCCCGATCAGGCCTGCACCGACGGCGTCTGCCAGAGCGCCGGTCCCCAGAGCGACCTGTGCCCACCCACCGGCGCCGAGGGACAGAGCCGCGGCGACGTCGTCCCGGACTTCGACTTCGCGCTCGCCGACGGAGGGCGCATGTCGATACGCGAGCTCTGTCCGCACCGCACCGTGCTCGTGTACTGGCTCGCGGAGTGGTGCGGCTACTGCCGCGACTGGCTGAGCCGCGACGCGCTCCCGCTCCTGAACGAGCTCGAGGGCGAGGACTTCGTCCTCGTGATCCTCGTCGGCGAGACCTACACGTACGGGCCCGGGGACCAGTCCGACGCGCAGCGCATCCGCGAGGAGTACGGGCTCGATGCGCCCGTGATCGTGGGCTGGGAGGACGAGGACCAGTTCCGCCGCTACCTCGGCACCAATGGACCGCAGACCAAATTGCTGATGATCGAGGGCAACGAGATCGCCGCCGAGGTCGGGTACCTCGACGACTCGAGCGTGCTCTCGGTCGCGCGTCGCTGAGCCACCACGGAGGAACGACCATGAAGCACACGCTCCCCTTCATCCTCGTCGCGCTCGGGTGCGCGGGCCCCGGCGACGCCGCGCGACCCGCGCTCGATCTCGACCTCGAGGACCGGCTCGCGCCCGACTCGTGCACCGCGCACTGGGTCGCCGGCGTGCGCGGCCGCGTGGTCGACCCGGCGGGCGCCCCGATCGGCGAGGGGATCGTGCAGATGTGCCTGCGCCTCGAGACCGGCGCGCAGCTCTGCCAGACGCCCGACGACCTGCGGCCCGACGGCTGGTACACGGTGATCCTCCCGGAGGAGACCCGCTGTGTACAGCAAGTGACCTTGCGGATCTCGCAGATCGGCCGGCCCGTCTCCACGATCTTCCACCGCGCGACGATGGAGCCCGCGTACGGCGTGCTCGACGTGTACGAGGACCTCGTCCTGCACGCGCTCGAGGTGCCGGAGGACCGCCCCCCGATGGGCGACGAGGCGAGCATGCGCACGGTGCGCTTCCCGAGCGGCCTCGAGCTCGACGTGACGCCCGAGGCGTTCGAGTTCCCGAACACCTACGACCGGCTCACCGCGGGCGAGGTCCCGCTCGCGCAGGCGCCGGCCTTCGTCGACGCCGCGCCCGCGCTCAGCGGTCTCTTCGCGCTCGGGCCGGAGTCCGCCTCCGAGCCGGGCATGGCGGTGCGCCTCCCGGAGCGCACGGGCTTGCCCGACGGGACGCGGGTCGAGCTGTGGATCGTGGGGGGCACCTTCACGCGCCTCGCCGACGGCGAGCAGCTCGAGGAGGGCGTCTTCGCGCCGTACGGCACGGGCACCGTCTCGGGCGGGCGCATCGTCAACGACCCGGGGAGCGAGCTGCCGTACCTGTCCTGGCTGGGCTATCGCCCGGCGCCGTAGGCGCTCCACGGGAGCGCGCTCCGCGTAACCCCCGGAGTGACGGAGGCGCTGTGCAGCGGCGGGACAGCGCTTGGATCGGCCCTTGCTCGTCCTTCGGGGTGAGGAGAACGATGCGAACGTCCCTGCTCGCCGCCCTGCTCGCCACCGCCCTGTGCCCCGCCCCCGCGGCGGCGACGGTGATGGTCGAGGTACCGCTCGAGGACATGGCTCGCGCCGCCGACGCGATCGTCGTCGGTCGCGTGGTCCGGACCGAGGTCCGCGTCGTCATCGATCCGGCGCGCGGCGCGATGCCGCACACGCTGAGCGAGATCGCGGTCACGGACTGGATCGCGGGCTCGGGCGGGCGCACGGTCGTCGTCGACGAGCTCGGCGGCGAGATCCAGGGCGAGGGCCTCGCCATCGCCGGCACCCCGGTCTACCGCCCGGGCGAGGAGGTCGTCGTCTTCCTCGAGCGCGCCGACGGTCGGCTGCGCACCTACGCGATGGCGCAGGGTCGCTTCGAAATCCGCCGCGGCGTCGGCGGCGTGCCCGACTACGTAACGCGCGATCTCTCGGACGTCGCCCTCGTGCGCTGGGGCGCCGGCGGGATGCGCGTCGACCACGGCCAGGACGCGCCGATGGCGCTCGAGGTGTTCGTCGAGCACGTCCGGCGCATCGCAGCGAGCTACGGCACGGCGACGACGCCGCCGGGAGGCGTGACCCGATGAGGCGGCTCGCGAGCGCGGCGCTGGTCCTCGCCCTGCCCGGCGCGGCCGCGGCGTGGGAGCCCATCGCGGGCTCGAGGCCGGTGTGGGACGGCCCCGCGCCGTACGTCCTGAACCAGGCGGGCTCGACCGACCTCGGCATGTCGGTGACCGAGGCCGAGGTGCGCCGGGGGATGGACGACTGGACGGTCCCCGCGTGCTCGGGCCTGAGCACGAGCTACGGCGGGACGACCTCGCTCCAGCCCGGGGACTACGAGGGCGAGTCCGTCATCGGCTGGGTCGAGAGCGGCTGGCGCCACAGCTCGAGCGCGATCGGCGTGACCGGCACGCGCTACACGAGCTCGACGATCGTCGAGGCGGACATGGAGATGAACGGCGTCCACTTCGAGTGGACGACCAGCCCGGGCAGCGGGAACCGCGTCAACGTGTATTCCATCGCACTGCACGAGGGCGGCCACTACATCGGGCTCGGGCACTCGAGCTCGTCGTCGGCGGCGATGTACTACGCGTACTCGGGCGGCGTCTCGACGATGTCGAGCGACGACGAGACCGGCGTCTGCACGCTCTACCCGGGGGGCGGCGGCGGCCCGGCGGACTGCACCGTCACGGGATGTCCTTCCGGTCAGAGCTGCGTCGGCGGATCCTGCGTGCCCGACGGCGAGCCTCCTCCGCCTCCTCCGCCTCCGCCTCCGGGGGGCGGGGTCTGCGCGCCGTGCGGCACGCACACCGACTGCGGAGGCGAGGACGACTACTGCCTCTCGTACCCCGACGGCAACGGCTACTGCGGCGCGGTCTGCGCGAGCGACGCGGACTGCGGCGGCGACCGCTGCCTCACGCTCTCGAACGGCGCGCGCCAGTGCGTGCGCTACGACGGCACGACGCCGTCGTGCGAGGGCGGCGGGGGGCCGAGCCCGGGCTCGTGCACGTCCGACTCCGACTGCGAGCCGGGCGAGCGCTGCGATCGCGGCGTGTGCGTGCCCTCGGGCGGCGGCAGCGTCCCGCTCGGCGGCGCGTGCGCGGAGCACGGCGAGTGCGCGACCGGCACCTGCTTCGGCGGGGTGTGCACGCAGACCTGCGACTGGCCCGTCGGCGCGTGCCCGAGCGGCTTCTACTGCGACGGCCTCGCGACCGGCGCGTGCGGCGCGGGCGTGTGCCTGGCCGGGACCGCGGGCGGCGGCGCGATCGGCGACGCCTGCAACGACAACTTGGATTGCGGCAACTTCTATTGCTTCCTCGGAGTGTGCTCCGAGCCGTGCAACCCCGAGACGGTGGGCGCGTGCCCGGGCGGCGGGGTCTGCCAGGTCGGCGCGCTCGCGTGCCGCGGCGCGTGCGGCGCGGCGGGGAGCCTCGGCGATCCGTGCGACGCGAACGCGGAGTGCGCCTCCGAGATGTGCGCGGCGAGCGGCGAGGACCGCTTCTGCACGCAGCTCTGCGACGGGAGCAGCCCGTGCCCGGAGGGCTACGGCTGCACGTCGGCGGGCGCGGTGAACGTGTGCGTCCCGAACGGCGGCGCGCTCGGCAACGAGTGCTCGGCGAACGAGGACTGCGCCACCGGGATCTGCGCCTTCGAAGAGGAGCGCGCGTACTGCACGCGCATCTGCGACGCGGCGTCGCCGTGCCCCGACTACATGCAATGCGTCGACAGCGGCTCGCCGGGCGTCCAGGTGTGTCAGCCGCGGCCGGGCGAGTCGCCGGACGGACAGGGGGGCCGCCGCATGGTGCAGGGCTGCGCGGCGGCGCCGTCGGGCTCGCCGGTCGGCGCCGCGCTCCTCTTCGGCTGTGTCCTGGCCGCACTGCGCCGGCGCGCGCGTCTGTCACCGCGCCGATGACACGCGCGCGAGCGTTCGCCCGCGACGCGCGCGGCACGCTCCTTGGATCGCTCCGGACACGATGCGGTACCCCACGTCCACGTTCGTGATCGCGGCCCTGCTCGCCACCGGGTGCGAGGGCGCGCTCGTGATCGACACCAGCGGCGGCGGGGGCGGCGGGCCGATGGTGCGCTGGGACGCGGGCCCGGGTGTGTCGCTCGATGGCGGTGCGCGGCCGTGGGACGCGGGCCCGGGCGCGGCGCCGGGGTGCCCGCTCCCTGCGGAGGGCCTGTGCGATGGAGAGATCGCGCGCTGGTGCCAGGGCACGACCGAGCTCTTCTCCGACTGCGGATCGCTCGGGCACACGTGCCGGATCGTCAGCGGCCGCGCGAGCTGCGTCCCGTCGGGCGATCCCGATCCGAACCCCGACCCCGATCCCGATCCCGAGGTCCCCACCGGCTGCGCGGGCCCCGAGGAGCAGCGGGTGATCGACCTCGTGAACGGGGAGCGCGGCTCGCCCCTGCGCTGCGACGAGGACATGGCGCGCACCGCGCGCAACCACAGCCAGGACATGTGTGACAACGACTATTTCAGTCATACGGCGCTCGACGGGCGCAGCCCGTTCGATCGGATGGAGGACGAGGGCGTGACCTACTCCACGGCCGGCGAGAACATCGCGTGGGGCCAGCAGACGCCCGAGGACGTGCACTCCTCGTGGATGAACAGCTCGGGGCACCGCGCGAACATCATGAACTCGAGCTTCGGACGGATCGGCGTCGGCTACGTGAGCTGCGGGGGGAGCCCGTACTGGACGCAGGTCTTCGCGGACTGAAGCGCTCAGAGCCCAGCGCGCGCGGCGACGAGCGCGACGATGCGCGGGTCCGCGCCGAACGGCGCGGCGAGCTCCACCGTGAGGCCGGGGTGGGCGGCCAGCGCGTCGCGGAGGAGGCGCGGGAGATCCTCGCTCACGTGGCGGCCCGGTCCCAGGAAGTAGGGCACGGCGACCAGCGCGGTCGCCCCCGCCGCCGCGCAGGCGGCGACCGCGTCGGCCACGCTCGGCCCGACGAGCTCCATGTGCGCGACCTCGACGTGCACGCCGTAGGCGGCCCGGAGCTGGGCGGCGACCTCCTCCACGACGCGATTCGCGGCCTCGCTCCGGGACCCGTGATCGACGAGCACGATCGCGCGCACGGGCCCAGCCTAGAGCCGAACCCGCTAGGCGTCAGGCTCGCATCTCGATAAGGTCGCGGAACCGAACCGCACCCCCGGTGTCGCTCGGTCGTGAGCGTCGCGATCGACATCGAGCGCGCCGCAGCGGCGGCAGGCTTTCACGTCCCCATGCCCGACGGCTACGAAGAGAAGCTGGTCGAGCGCCTGAAGAGGCGGGACGAGGCCGCGTTCAACGAGCTCATCACGCTCTATCAGGGCCGCATCTTCCGCCTCGTGTTCCGCATGCTCGGCGACCGGGAAGAGGCCGAGGACCTCGCGCAGGAGGTCTTCGTCACGGTCTTCAAGTCGATCGACGGCTTCCGCGGCGACAGCAAGCTCTCGACGTGGCTCTACCGGGTGGCGACGAACCACTGCAAGAACCGGATCAAGTACCTGCAGCGGCGCGCGCGGGGGAAGAAGAAGGAGTTCGACGAGGCCGCCGAGGCGGGCGCGCTCGAGAGCGCGACGATGGATCCGTCCTCGCGGATCGATCGCCCCGACCACCTCGTCGAGGCCTACGAGAAAGAGCGAATCCTGAAGACCGCGCTCGCGTCTCTCGAGGAGGAGCATCGGACCTTGATCGTCCTGCGAGACATCGAGAACCTGTCGTACGATCAGATCCAGGAGATCACCGGCCTCGTCGAGGGGACGGTCAAGAGCCGCCTCCATCGCGCACGCCACGCGCTGCGCGAGAAGGTGATCCGACTGAGCGACGGGCGCCGGTCGAGCGTGCCGTCACCAGAGAAGAAGTAGAGCCCGCCGTGAGCCCGATCGAAGCGCGAGACCTGTTCAGCGAGGCGTTCGAGGGAGACCTCGACGAGGAGCGCAAGCGCGCCTTCGACGAGGCGCTCGCCGAGGACGAGGGTCTCGCCGCCGAGTACGCGGACTTCGTCGACACGTTCCGCGCGATGGGCCGCCTCGCCGAGCCCGAGTCGGTGAACCCCCCGAACCTGTTGCCGCGGATCCAGGAGCGGATCCGTCGACGCAGTGGCGGGCGCTACTACCGCGATCGCTTCGCGAAGCGCGCCGGCGGGCCCGGTTGGGCGATGCCGGTGATCGCCGCGTTCGCGGTGCTGATCGTGCTCGGGATCGCGTGGTTCGCGCTCCAGACCACCGTGCTCCTGGAGGACGAGCCCTCGCCGATCGAGGCGCCGCGCTAGCTAGAAGCAGCTCACGCCCTCGCAACACTGCACGCAGTCCGCGTAGGGCGGACCTCGGCCGACGGAGGTGCAACTGCCGGTCGACGAGCAGCACGTCCCGAAGGTCCCGCACAGGTTGGCGGCGGCGCCGCAGCTCGGGTTGCAGGCGGCGTCGAAGTGGGGGGTGTTCAACGCGCACGCGCCGCTCCTGCATACGTGGCAGGCGGCGAAGTTGCCGCAGTACGTCCCGTTCGAGCCGCAGGGGTCGCCCTCGCTATCGCGGCTGCAGGCGCGGCTCTCCGTCGACGCACCGTCGCGGCAGCTCCCGCCGGCGCAGCGCCAGTCGTGGCACGTGCGCTCCTCGAGGCCATCCTCGTCGCACTCGTCCGCGTAGTCGCACGCTCCCCACCCGTCGCAGCGCGCGCCCGCGCCGCACGTGTTGCCGTCGGTCGCGCGCGAGCACGACGTGCTCTCGTCCGACGGTTGGTCGTTGCACGTCCCCGCGCCGCACACGCGCTCCGTGCACGTGCGCGACTGCGTGCCGCTCGTGTCGCACGCGTCCGAGAAGTCAGCGCACGCGCCGAACGACGGACAGGTCCGCGGGCCGCAGCTCGTGCCGTCGCGGCTCGGGCGCGTGCAGCTCCCCGTCTCGGGGCGGGTGCTCGCCTCGCAGCTCCCCGCCATGCACTGGTAGCTCGTGACCGTCCGCTGCCGTGTCCCCGACGTGGAGCACATCGTCGCGAAGTCGCACGACGACCACGCGCCGGCCGTGTCGTCCGGGCAGTCCGCCTCGGTCGCGCAGCCCGTGCACGTGTCCGCGATCTCGTCGCAGTTCGACATGCCCGGGCACGGGTCGGTGGTGCCGGCGACACAGCGCCCGGCCTCGCAGCGATCGGTCCCGTTGCAGAAGGTCCCGTCGTCGCAGGGCTGCGTGTTGTCGCGGTACACGCAGCCGCTCGCCTCGCAGGCGTCGTCGGTGCAGGGGTTCCCATCGTTGCAGCTGGTGTCGGTACAGCCGGGGCCGCCCGCGTCGAGGGTGCCCGCGTCGAGATCGCCTCCGTCGACGTCCGGGCCGGCGTCCACGCCTCCGTCCTCGAGGTCGGGCAGCCCGCGGCAGCCCTCGTCGGGGTTGCACCACTCCTCGTCCCCGCACTCCTCGTGCACGGGGAAGGGGTGGCAGTGGCCCTCGAGGCACATCACGTCCGTGCAGTCGATGGGCAGCTCCTCGCAGTCATCGTCCTCGACGCAAGTCACCGAGGGACAGCCGTCGAAGCTCGATCCGCCGAGGCAGTCCTGCGGGACGCAGACCCCGGCGAGGCAGGTGAGACCCGTCTCGCAGGTCACGTTGAAGCAGTCGCGGGTGACGAGCACCGTGACGGCGCGCGCGCCTTCGAGGGTGACGAGCACCGTCCGCTGCGCGACCGCGGAGCCCGCGCGCCGCAGCGTGACGATCACCGTATAGGTGCCGGGCTCGACGTCGGGCGCGTCGGCGATCTGCATCCCGCGCTCCACCGGGTCCTGCCAGTGCATCGACGCGGAGGTGGTCAACGCCGGCGTACGGCTGCCCGGCACCCAGAGCTCGGTGCGCGCCTCGTCGAACTCGATGCCGGGGACGAAATTCGAACGAAGCTGGACGATCATCCCGCGCGGGGCGGCGCAGGAGCAGCCCGCGAGAAGCAGCGCGAGCACGGCAGCGGCCAGGCGCACGCGCACAGCGTACCCCCTGCTGGTGCCGCGATCCGCTACGGAGGGATAGGGGCGGCGGCCCGCGGGGGGGTGGGGGGGGGGTCACGGAGCGGGCCGCCGGGTGTTCGACGCGACTCTACGGGCGGATGGGGGGGAGGGGCCGCCCGAAGGTGTCACGCCGTCTCGTCCAATACTCTGCGATCGGTGTGCCAGCCGCGATCCCACCCGATCGCAGCGGCGCCTCGCGCGAGATCACGCAGCCTTGAAACGCTGCGTTGCACAGCCGCAAGGCGGGACGGACGGAATAAGGAGGCGGCCCGCTTCGCGTTGTGGGGGATTCGCGAAGGGGCCGCCGAAGAGTTGACATGACGGCGCGGGCGATCGGGGGGGCTGATTCACCCGCTATGTGTCATGTCGGAACCTCACTACTGCGATCGGCGTGCCAAGGGTTTTTCGCTGGAAGCGCGCATCTCGAGGGTCGTCGAGGTCGCAGCCCTGAAAGGTCGCCTTGCAGATCCGAAAGGCTCCCGTCACCCGCGGTGCGCGCGGACGACCGCCATCACCTCGTCATCGGTCATGAGGCGCTTGGACTGCTTGGCGCGCGCGAGGATCGCCTTGGCCAGCTCGTCGGTCGGCTCGAGGTCGCGCTTGCGGCACCAGAAGCGCACGTTGCTGATCCCCGACATCGGGCCGATGCTGATCTCCTGCTCACGTCCGAACTCTCCGGCCGGAACGCCCGAGTACACGCGGTCCGCGAGGAACGCGTCGCCCTTCTCCATCGCCTTGATGATGGCGGCCGCGTGGACGCCCGTCCCCGTGCGGAACGCGTCCTCGCCGAAGACCGGGTAGTTGATCGGGATCGGGAACTGCGTCGCCTCCGACACCTTCTGGCAGAGGGGCGCGAGCTTCTCGAGGTTGCGGTCTCCGAGCTCGCCGAGGAGCTTGAGGTTCACGAGGATCTGATCGAGCGAGGCGTTGCCGACGCGCTCGCCGATCCCGAGGATGGTCCCGTGCGCGCGGTCGGCGCCGAACTCGAGCGCCCAGATCGAGTTCACCACCGTGAGCCCACGGTCGTTGTGGCCGTGCCAGTCGATCCCGACGTCGGCGCCGGTCGCCTCGACCGTGTTGCGCGTGAACTGCACGAGGTTGCGGACGCCGTCGGGCGTGACGTGCCCCACCGTGTCGCAGAGGGTCAACCGCGAGGCGCCGTGCTCGATCACCGCGCGGAAGAGATCCCACAGCACGTCCGGCCGAGAGCGCGTGGTGTCCTCGGTGACGTAGTTCACCGGGAGCCCCTCCTTCACCGCGAACGCGATCGCCTCGACGGAGCGCGCGCGGATCGACTCGACCGACCAGTCCTCGGCGAGGCTCCGGATCGGGGAGCTCCCGATGAACGTCATCACCTCGATCGGGATCCCCGCGCGCTGGCTCACCTCCGCCATCGGGCGGATGTCCGCGACGACCGTGCGGCCGGCGCACGTCGGCCGGATGGCGAGCTTCTGATCGACGATCTCGCGGCACAGCCGCAACACGTCGTCGTACGCCCGCGGGCCCGCGCCCGGGAGCCCGACGTCGATCGTGTCGACGCCGATGTCGTTCAGCATGTGCAGGATCTCGAGCTTGTCGCCGATCTCGGGATCGACGACCGACGGATTCTGGATGCCGTCGCGCAGCGTCTCGTCGTGGAGCTCGAAGTTGCGGTTCAGGATCACCCGACCGCGGTAGCGCTTCGAGTTCCAGTCGTAGATGAGGCGTCCGAGATCGCTCTCTGCCGGAGGAGTGCTGTCCGCCATGCCAGAAGCCTAAGCGCGCTCGAGGACCAGCGCGATGCCTTGCCCGCCGCCGATGCACGCGGAGCCCACCGCGAGCCGCGTGTCCGTGCGCCGGAGCTGGTAGACGAGGCTCGTCGTGATCCTCGCGCCGCTCGCACCGAGCGGGTGCCCGAGGGCGATCGCGCCGCCGTTCGGGTTGCTCTTCTCGTCCGGGAGCTCGAGCTCGCGCTGCACGGCGAGCCACTGCGCCGCGAACGCTTCGTTGACGTCGAACCAGTCGACGGAGCTCGCCTCGAGGCCGGCGCGGGAGAGCGCGCTCCGGATCGCGGGCGCCGGGCCGATGCCCATCAGCGTCGGCTCGACGCCGGCGATCCCCCACTGGAGGAGCTTCGCGAGCGGGGTGAGCCCGCGCGTCTTGGCCCACGCGCCGTCGCACACGACGAGCGCGGCGGCGCCGTCACAGATGCCCGACGCGTTGCCCGCGCTCACCACGCCGTCCTTCTTGAACACCGGGGGGAGCTTCGCGAGCGTCTCGAGCGTGCTGTCGGGTCGCGGGTGCTCGTCGACCGCGACGGTGACCGGGCCCTTCTTGCTCGGGAGCTCGACCGGCACGAGCTCGTCGGCGAACGCCCCGCCCTCCTTGGCCGCGGCCCAGCGCTTCTGGCTGCGCAGCGCGAACGCGTCGCAGTCCGCGCGGCTGATGCCGTACTTCGTCGCGAGGTTCTCGGCCGTCACCGCCATCGGCGTGTTGCAGAAGCTGTCGGTGAGCGAGGCCCAGAGCGTGTCGACGAGCGCGGGCGGCTGCCCGAAGCGCGCGCCCTCGCGCATCCCCCACACGCTGTGCGGCGCCTGGCTCATGTTCTCGGTGCCGCCGCAGAGGACCGCCTTCGCGTCCCCGAGCAAGATGTCTTGCGCTGCGTTCACGACCGCCTGGAACCCCGAGCCGCAGAGGCGGTTGACCGTCAGGGCCGGCGTCTCGATGGGGAGCCCGGCCTTCAGGCCGACGTGCCGGGCGCAGTAGATGGCGTCCGCGCTCGTCTGCTGCACGTTGCCGAAGACGACGTGATCGATCTCGTCGGCCGCGAGGCCCGACTGCGCGAGCGCGGCCTTCGCGGCGTGGACCGCGAGGTCGGTCGCGCCGGTGCCCTTGAACGCGCCGCCCATCGCCCCGAAGGGCGTGCGCTTGGCCGCGACGATCCAGATCTCCTTCTCCAGCTTCTTCATGGCGTCTCCAGCTCTGCGTAGGCGTTGGTGAAGATGTGCTCTTCGGGTCGCTCGGCGGTGGCGGCGCGCACGATCAGGCGATCGTCGGTGCGCCAGCCCTCGGTGACGATCGTCTCTCCCGGCCAGATCGGCTTGGAGAAGCGGCCGTAGAACGTCTTCAGGCGCGCGGGGGCGCCGCCGCACTCCCGTTCGAGGATCGCCCGCGCGATGTACCCGTAGGTGCAGAGGCCGTGGAGGATCGGGCGGCCCATCGTGACCTTCTCGGCCTCCCTCGCGGCGGCCGGGTCGACGTGCAGCGGGTTGTAGTCGTGCCCGCCGAGCCGATACACGTGCGCCTGCTCGGGGGTGGTGGGCGCCGACACGACCCAGTCGGGCTCGCGCTCGGGCGGCCGGAATTTCGGGGTGCGGGGCGGCGCGGCGCCGCCGAAGCCGCCGTCCTTGAGGTACATGATCACCCACTCGGTCTCGCACAGGAGCCGTCCGTCGGCGTCGCGCGTCTCGGTGCGGATGTTCGACTGCGCCATCCGCTTGAGGTCGTACACGCCCGCGACCTCGCCGACCGTCACGAGGGTCCCCGACGGGGCGAACGGACGATGCAAGGTGACTTGCTGGCTCCCGTGGACGACCCCGGACAGGTCGCCGGCGACCACGTCGAAGAGCTGGCGGCACGCCTCGTACGCGGGTACGACCGCGTAGGTCGGGTAGACGCGCGGGCCCCGCTTCTCGTAGAGGAAGTCGAGGTCGCTCGCGGTCGCGCCGATCCCGAGCGCGTAGAGCGCGACGTCTTGCCAGCGGTAGGTGTGCTCGATCGGTCGAGTGCGGTGCCCGGCGGCCTTCGGGTCGAGTCCCATCGACCGGGGTCCTAGCAGCCCCTCAGGCGGGGGACCGTGACGGATCTCGCGCGGGGGCCTGGCGGCTGGGCGCGAAGCCATTCTCGGCTAGACTCCGGGCGTACGTGCCGCTCGCCCGGACAGCGTCGCTGTTCCTCTGCGTGGCCGCGCTCGCGGGCGGCTGCGATGGCGGCGACCCCCCGCCCCCGCCGCCGCCCGACGACGCGGGCATGGTCGTGCTGATGGACTCCGGCCCGACGGGCGTCGACACCGACGTCGACGGGCTCTGTGACGACACCGAGCTCGCGTGGGGGACGGATCCAGGCGCGCCCGACACGGACCTCGACGGGCTCAACGATCGCGCCGAGCGCGACTTCGGCTACGCGCCGCTCCTTCCCGACTCGCCCTCGCGCGATCTGCTCGTGTTCCTCGAGGAGGCCGAGGGGGCGACGACGCAGCTCCCCATCGAGCGGATCGTGCGCGGCAGCGGGGAGTCCTTCGCCGGAGCGTTCAGCGCCTCGCCGGTGGCGAACCGGCTCGACTACGACGCGAGCACGTTCCTCGAGGCGGCGCTCGCCGTCGGTGCCTACCCGATGGAGAACGTCTTCGAGGTGCAGCCCGAGGGGCAGCGCTTCGTCGGAGTGATCGGTCGGACCGAGCTCAACTTCGAGGTCCGCTTCGCGTTCGGCGGCGCGACCACGCGCTCGTGCGTCACGGCGTTCCCGTTCACGCACCAGATCAAGCGTGAGGACGGGGTCACGGTGGGCTTCGGCCGGTTCCTCCTCGTCGTCGTGCCCGACGGTGCGCGGCTCGCGGACGCGGAGTGGTGCCTGCCCGAGGGCGGCTGCATCTGAGCTGCGACCGGCCTACACGTCGAGGACGACGCCGCCTCCGAGGTCCTCGAAGCGGGCCTTCTTGAAGCGGTAGAGCGCGGCGGGCCGGCCGCGGCCCTCGCGGCGCGACTCGCCGGTCGCCTCGAGGATCTCGAGGCCGAGCACCTTGCGGCGGAAGTTCCGCTTGTCGAGGCGCTTGCCGTGGATGATCTCGTACACGCGTTGCAGCTCGCCGAGCGTGAGGTCCTTCGGCAGGAGCTGGAACGCGACCGGCGCGTACTCGGTCTTGTAGCGCAGGCGCTCGTGCGCGTAGCGGACGATGGTCTTGTGATCGAAGGCGAGCTTCGGGAGCCGGCGCACGTCGCACCAGCGCACCTCCGTCGCGTCGCCTCCCGCGCGCGGACGGAGCTCGCGCGCGTCGATGAGCGCGAAGTACGCGACGCTGATCACGCGGCGCACGGGGTCGCGGTCGACCGCGCCGAAGGTGTAGAGCTGCTCCAGCCAGCGCACGCCGACGCCGGCCTCCTCCGCGAGCTCGCGGCGGGCCGCCTCGTCGAGGCTCTCGTCGATCCGCACGAAGCCCCCGGGCAGCGCCCAGCTCCCCTCGAACGGCGGGAGCTCGCGACGGATCAGGAGGACGCGCAGCTCGCCCTCGGCGATCGTGAAGAGGATCACGTCGACCGCCACCGCGGGGTGCGGGCGCGCGAACGGGTCGAACGCGGAGGGGCTCACGGGAACGCCGCGGCGATCTCGTCGGTGGTGGCGAACCGCACGCCGGCGCCGCGGAGCTCGGCCTCGACGCGCGCGCCGCCCTCCGCGGTGACCGGGGCGGTCGCGTCGCGGACCCCGATCGTCTCTTTGCCGCGCTCGCGCACCCCGCCCGCCGCCGCGCCCACGAAGTTGTCGCCCGCGACGCCGAACACGATCGCGGACCGCGCGCCGGTGGCCGCGACG
>JAYRVK010001156.1:0-4894 GCA_041918555.1 Sandaracinaceae bacterium | reverse complement strand
GGCCGGCCCGGCGCGGCTGGCGCTCTGGCGGCTCGGCGCCGCGTCGGCGGGCCCGGCGGCGCCCGCCCCATGCGCGCGGCGCGCCGCGCAGCGATCGGGTGCCTGCTCGGCCTGGGCGCGCTGCCGGGCTGCTACCAGGAGATCCGGATCGACGACCCCGACGGCTCGCCGCCGCCGTGGGACGCGGCTATGTACGTCGACGCGGGGACCGACGCGAGCGGCGAGTTCCTCCCGCCGCTCGGCAAGTGCGTCGAGCCGACCGGCGTCGACCTCCTGCTCGTCGTCGACAACTCCAACTCGATGACCGAGGAGCAGGAGAGCCTCGCGGTCCAGCTGCCGGCGCTGGTGCGCGCGCTCGTCGAGCCGCCCGACGTCGACGGAGACGGCGAGCTGGACTGGCTGCCCGTCGAGGATCTGCAGGTCGGGGTGATCACGACCGACATGGGGACGGGCGGCGCGATCGTCCCGACGTGCGCGCGCTCGGACTTCGGCGACGACGGCGTCCTGCGCACGCTCGGGCGGACCGACATCGCGGGGTGCATGGCGACGTATCCGAGCTTCCTGAGCTTCGAGCCGCTGGGCGGCGGGACCGAGGCGTTCGCGTTCGACGTCGCCTGCGTGGCGCGGACGGGGACGGGCGGGTGCGGGTTCGAGCAGCCCCTCGAGGCCGCCCTCAAGGCGCTCGCGCCGGCGCGCGCGGTGCCCTGGACGGGTCCGTCCTACGTGCCGCCGACCTTCTTCGGCGGGACGACGGGCCACGGCGACACGACGAACGCGGGCTTCGTGCGCGAAGACACGCTCCTCGCGGTCGTGATGGTCACCGACGAGGAGGACTGCTCGGCGGCCGATCCCGGGATCTTCGACCCGAGCTCGCCGGTCTACGGCGCCGTCGATCTCAACCTGCGCTGCTTCTCCTTCCCCGAGGCCGTGCACCCGGTCGAGCGCTACGTGCGGGGGCTCGCCGCGCTCCGCGCGAACCGGCCCGACCTCTTCGCGTTCGGGCTCATCGCGGGGATCCCCGTCGAGCTCGCGGTCTCGCAGCCGCGCGACGCGGACTTCCAGGCGATCCTCGACGACCCGCGGATGCGCGAGCAGGTCGATCCCGCGTCGCCCACTCGGTTGATCCCTTCGTGTAACGTGGTCGGCCGCGGGATCGCGTTCCCGCCACGCCGCCTGGTCGAGGTCGCGCGCCAGCTGAGCGGGCACCGCGCGACGGTCCAGTCGATCTGCCAGGAGGACTTCTCGCCAGCGGCGGCGGCCATCGCGCGCCTCCTCGGGACGCGTGCATGCGCGACGTACATGGAGTAGCTTCGCGGCCGTGATCGAGGGGCTCTTCATCGTCCTCGAGGGCGTCGACGGCGCGGGCACGACGACCCAAACGAAGCTCCTGGCGGGCGCGCTCCGCGGTCGCGGGCTGCCGATCACCACGACGCGCGAGCCGAGCGACGGCCCGATCGGCGGGCTGATCCGGCAGATCCTCACCGGCCGCGTGGTCGTGCCTGGCATCAGCGGCGCGCGCCCGTCGTCCTGGAGCACCATGGCGGCCCTCTTCGCGGCCGATCGGCTCGATCACCTCGAGGCGACGATCCACCCGAACCTCATGGACGGCGTCACGGTGATCAGCGACCGCTACGATCACTCGTCCGTCGCGTACCAGTC
The DNA here is from genome assembly GCA_041918555.1 of Sandaracinaceae bacterium. GTDB lineage: Bacteria > Myxococcota_A > Polyangia > Polyangiales > Sandaracinaceae > JACKEC01. The sequence goes on along the minus strand of JAYRVK010001156.1, from coordinate 3,235 downwards.
GGTCACTGCCGGCGGCGAGCCCGAGACGGTGGCGTGGGTCCGCGAGCTCAACCGCCACGCGCGCAGGCCCGATCTCACGATCGTCCTCGACGTGAGCCCCGACGAGGCGGCGCGCCGGCGCAAGGAGCGCGCGGCAGGCCGCGAGATCTACGACGCGACCGAGCTCCAGCAGCAGCTCGCCGAGTTCTATCGCGACATCGAGCGCCACTTCCCCGGCGATCGCATCGTGCACGTGGCGGCCGAGGGACCGGTGGACGAGGTCCACGCCGAGGTGCTGCGCCAGGTGAAGATCGTGCGCGGCGAGAAGTAGCAAACTGGACGGCGCGATCGGGCTGGCGTACTCGGTCGTCATGGTGCGTTCCGCGCGACTCGGTCTGTTCCTCGTCCTCATGGGCTGTGGCGGCGCGTCGGCCCCCGAGGCGCGCGAGCCGAGCGCCGAGGCCTCGCTCGCGGTCGAGCCACCCCCGCCGGTCCACCCCGAGGGGACCATCGCGCGGGCCGCGCTCGACGAGGTGCTCGCCGCCGGGATCGGCCGGTTCCTCCAGCGGGTCGAGACCGAGCCGCACCTCGACGAGGGGCGCTTCGTCGGTTTCCGCTTCCGCGAGCTCCGCACGGAGATCTTCGCGGGCGTCGATCTCTTGCCGGGCGACACGCTGCTGAGCGTCAACGGCCTGCCGATCGAGCGCCCCGAGGAGGCGGTGCAGGTGTGGAACGCGCTGCGCGTGGCGAGCGAGCTGACCGTCGAGTACCTGCGCGAGGGCGAGCGGCGCCAGCTCCGCTTCGCGATCGCCGAGTAGGTCCCGTTCCGCGCGCGCGCGTGGTAGTCACGGCGGATGCGCCGCGCGTCGCTGCTCGTCGCGACCCTCGTCGCGCTCGCCCCCGCGGGCGCGAGGGCGCAAGACGACGTGCGGCGCTACGAGCCGGGGATGGCGCGCGGCTTCGCGTACGGCGCGTACCTCCACTCGCCGATCCACGCGCTGCCGATCGAGCGCGCGGGCTCGCGCGAGTCGCTCGGGCCGGGCGCCGGGGCGGGGCTCGAGGTCCGGGTCGGCTACGAGCTCCCCGCGGGCTTCACGATCGAGCTCTACGGCGGCTTCGCGTTCAGCGAGATCGCCGCGGTGCCGATGGAGGATCCGCTGCGGAGCCACGTGCTCACGCAGGGCGAGGTCGGGCTCGGCCTGCGCTACGCGATCTTCACGGGGACCCCCGTGGTGCCCTTCGCGCGGATCGGGGTCGGGTCGCGGTTCCTGTTCTTCACGTGGGGGAGCGACGGAGAGGCCGCGCAGATCGCGACCGTCGCGCTCGATGCGCTGCTCGGCGTGCACCTCGCGATCGCGCCGTTCTTCGGGATCGAGGCCGGCGCCATCGTGGAGTACGCGTTCGGCCTCGACGCCCTCGCGGCGGGCGTCCTCCCCGTGAGCCCGTTCGTCGGCATCACGCTCTACCTCTTCGACGAGAGCGACGCGCTGACCGCGCCCTAGAACGCGCCCTCGAGCGCGACCGAGCCCGGGCCGAGCCGCAGGCGGGCGCTCGCCGCCGCGTCGATCGCCTCTTCGCTCGGCGCGGTCAGCCAGAGGGAAAGGCCGGTGGCGGTGAGCGCGGCGCCCAGGATGGTCGCGGCGATGCTGACACCACGCAAGACGTTTTGCGGGGGTTGCACTTCGTCGCGGATCCTCCGGCCCTCGTCCTCGAGATCGTCGCACTCACGCGGGAAGCCCATCATGGGGCACACGGTGGCGAGCTGTTCGTTGATGAAGTTCAGACGCTCGTCGGCCGTCGCGATCTCCGATTCGTTCCAGATCCAGAGCGCAATCGTTCCGGCGAGGATCGCGCCGCCCGAGGCGGTCAAGAGGATCCCCGCCGTGCGCAGCTCGTTCGCCGAGCTGAGGCGGTTCATGCGCGCCTCGAGCGTCCAGGTGAGTGGTGGCGCCACGTCGATGCCACTCGCCGAGCGGATGCGGATGGTGCCCTCGTAGGGCGCGCGGTCGGTCACCTCGACTGTCACGTGGTGCGCGCCGACCGGGAGCTCGAGGTCGAGCCCAATCATCGACTCGCCGTCCACGCGAACGAGGAAGGGCGCATCGGGGAGGCGCAGGCGCAGGCGGCCGAGGTGCTCGGGCGCCGCGTTGGGCTCGCGGCGCAGATCGAAGTGGAGCTCGGCCTCGGCGCCTTCCTCGATCTGGATCGCGCGCGTCTGTTCGCGATAGCCGAGCCTGCGCGCGACGACGGTGTGCGGGCCCGCGCGGAGCGGCAGCGTCGCGCTCAGCGGGGTGAGGCCGACCTCCTCGCCGTCCACGATCACCAGCGTCTCGGGCACCGAGCTCGTCACGCGGAGCGCGCCGCGCGGCACGACCTCCTCGCGCAGCTCGACCTCGAGCCGCGTCTCCGCGTGGCCCGCGATCGCGACCGCGCGGCGGACGCTCTCGCGCCCGGGCGCGTGGACCTCGACTACGTGCGCGCCCGCGCTGAGCTCGATCGGCGCGGCGAGCGGCGTGGTCGCGACGTCGACGCCGTCGATCGCCACCGCCGCGCCCGGGACGTCGCACACGACCAGGAGGTGTCCGATGCGCGCGCGCTGCTCCTCGAGGGCGCGCTCGACCTCGCGACGGCGCCGCGCATCGAGGGAGTCGCCAGCGTCCTCGAGGTAGCGCGCGTACGCGCGGCTCGCCTCCACCGCGTGCCCGAGCGCGGCGTGCACGCGCGCGAGGTTGTATAGGGTCGACAGCGCGGGGGCGAGCTCGTAGGCGCGGGCGAGCTCCGCGAGGGCCGCGTCGTAGCGCTCCTCGTTGAAGAACTGGATCCCGCGATCGAAGTGCTCGGCGGCCCGCGCCCGCGCCTCGGCGTCGGGCTCCTGGGCGCGCGCGACTCCCGCGAGGAGCGACGCGAGCGCGGCGGCGGCGAGGAGGGCGACGAGGCGATTCATCGGTACGGGTTCGGGTCCAGGCCGGCGGCGGTGGCGGGCGTGCCGCGCCGGCGTCCGTTCGGGGGGAGGACGGGCGCCGCCTCCGCGGGGCGGCCTGCGTCGCGGGGGGCCTCGACGAGGGGCTCGCTCGGCGAGGGCTCCGGCGCGGGTGCGTCGTCCAGCGCGGGCGGGGGCTCGGGCGACACGAGCGGTGGCGAGAGCGCCGCGTCGTCTCCTCCTTGCAGGAGCGCGATCGGGACGAGCGCGATCGCGACGAGCGCGGCGCCCCCGAGCGTCCATGCCCACGCGGGGAAGGGACGCGCCGGTGCCGGC